>JAITMH010000176.1 GCA_031277445.1 Burkholderiales bacterium | reverse complement strand
TTCTGAGTGTTAAAATGCGAGGGAAGGGGCGGGATTTTCCCGTCCCTGTCCTTTACAACGCAAGCAGGAAATTATCATGAAAAAACCTTTTTCGTTCTTCAAGACCGCTTCTTTATTGTTACCGGCATTGTTGCTCGGCGCTTGCGCCCAAACGCCGCTCAAGAGCGAACCCCAAACACCGGCAACTGCCGAAGTCGCTCCCGCCACGGTTGAAGCTCAACAAACCGAAAGCAAACAGGAACACAGCGGGCCGCTGGCGCCGTTGGCCTGGCTCGAAGGTTGCTGGAGAGGGAATGTCAACCAGCGCGAATTTCGGGAGCATTGGCTGCCGTTGCGCGGTGACATGATATTGGGCATCAGCCATACCGTTCTCGGCGACAAAACGCAGGATTACCAATTCCTGCGAATGGAACTCCGTGATGACGCCGTGCATTACGTCATCGCCGCCCACGACGAAAAAGAACATCGATTCCGGCTCAGCGGCGAAACCACCGATCAGGAAGATACCATTTATACGTTTACCAACCTGGAAGACGTTTTCCCGCAAACCGTTTCCTACCGCAAGGCTTCGGGCGGCTGGATGTACATCACCGTTGAAGGAAAACTGAACGGCGCTGACCGCAAAGTGATTTACCCGATCCGTCGTATTGGTTGCGAAAGCGGAGAGTTTCTGATCAAGTGACCGGTGTGGGGGCAGCGCCTGCAATGCCCCTGCCGTCATTCCCGCGAAAGCGCGGTTTTGTAGGGGCGGGTTTCAAACCCGCCCCCATTACCTTCTCCGCGTGAGAATTTCTTTGCGCTCTTTGCGGTTAATAATGTTTTTGATCCCCGGTTCTGCGGCTTCGCGCAGAATGACACGCTTCGCTTGTCCAGGCTACTCGCTTCGCGTTCTTCGCACTTTCGCGTGAGAAAAGGGCGGGTTTGAAACCCGCCCCTACAAAACCGCGCCTTCGCGTGAAACGTTTTCTGATACCTGATTCCTGACCTCTGATTCCTGTCAAGCTCGTGTGTTCAACATCGCCACCGCCGGCAGTTCTTTCCCCTCTAAAAACTCAAGAAACGCGCCGCCGCCGGTTGAAACATAGCTGATGTTTTCCGCCACGCCGAATTTGGCGATGGCCGCCAGCGTATCACCGCCTCCGGCAATTGAAAACGCCGACGAACGCGCAATCGCTTGCGCCAATGCCTTCGTTCCTTCGGCAAAAGCATCAAACTCGAAAACGCCGAGCGGCCCGTTCCAGACAACGGTTCCTGCCGACATGAGCAACGGGGTCAGCATCTCCAGTGTACGAGGGCCGACATCGAGAATGAGGTCATCGTCGGCAACCTGATCGACTTCTTTTATTTCTGCTGCCGCATCAGCGGAAAAAGATTTCGCGCACACCGCATCGACCGGCAACGGAAACTTGCCGGGAAAATCTTTCAGCAACGCTTTGGCTTCCGCCACCAGATCAGGCTCCGCCAACGATTTGCCGATCGGAAATCCTTGCGCCAGCAAGAACGTGTTGGAGATGCCGCCGCCGACGATTAACGTATCCACTTTTTCCGCAAGCGTGCGCAACACGGTGAGCTTGGTCGATACCTTCGAACCAGCAACAATTGCCACCATGGGTCGCTTCGGCGCAGCCAACGCCTGACTTAACGCATCGAGTTCCGCCGCCATCAACGGTCCGGCGCACGCTACCGACGCATGGGAACCGATGCCGTGCGTGGTTGCTTCGGCGCGATGCGCCGTTCCGAACGCATCGTTCACGTAAACATCGCACAGCGCCGCCATTGAACGGGACAATGTTTCATCGTTCTTTTTTTCGCCTTTGTTCATTCGGCAGTTTTCGAGCAATACGAGATCGCCCGACTTCAGCGTTTTTTGCCAGGACAACTCGCTGACCCAATCGCGGATCAACGACACCGACTTATTCAGCAACTCCGACAACCGTTGCGCCACCGGCGCCAGCGAATTCTCGGCGCGCCATTCGCCTTCGGTCGGTCTGCCAAGATGCGATGTCACCATCACCGCCGCGCCTCTCGCCAGCGCGTCTTCAATCGCAGGAAGCGATGCGCGAATGCGCGTATCGTCGGTAATCGCGCCTTGATCGTTCTGCGGCACGTTCAAATCGGCGCGAATGAAAACGCGCTTGTTGCGAACATCAATATCGGAAAGACGTTTGAACTGCATCATTGTTCAATCTCCTGAGTAGGGTGGTAGGGCGGGAAAAGCGGCGAAGCGTGCCCACCTGCGCTCCCTCCCCTTCAAGGGGAGGGTTGGGGTGGGGATGGGTGAACTGGATTGCGCTTTGCCCACCCTACGACTACTAAATCACTTCGCCCGCATCAGCGCCACGGTCGTATCAAGCATCCGGCACGAGAAGCCCCATTCGTTGTCGTACCAGCTCGACACTTTGACCAACCGACCACTGACTTTGGTCAGCGTTGCGTCGAAGATCGACGAACGCGGGTCGTGGTTGAAATCCATCGACACCAGAGGCGCTGTGTTGTAACCGAGAATGCCGACGAGCGGCCCTTCTTCGGACGCCGCCTTGAGGATGGCGTTCACTTCGTCAACGGTGGTGTCACGCGCCGCGATGAACGACAAATCAACAACGGAAACGTTGATCGTCGGCACGCGCATCGCAAAACCGTCCAGCTTGCCGTTGAGTTCCGGCAACACCAATCCCACGGCTGCCGCCGCGCCGGTTTTTGTCGGAATCATGCTCATCGTCGCCGAACGGGCGCGTCGCAAATCGCTGTGATAAACGTCGGTCAATACTTGATCGTTGGTGTAAGCATGAATCGTGGTCATCAGGCCGCTGACAAGACCGATTTTGGTGTGCAGCGGTTGCACAACCGGCGCCAAACAGTTGGTTGTACACGACGCATTGGAAATCACCGTGTCCGACGCTTTCAAAACCTGATGGTTAACACCGTAAACAATGGTCGCATCGACATCTTTACCACCCGGTGCCGAGATGATGACTTTCTTGGCGCCTGCCTTAAGGTGCGCACCCGCTTTTTCTTTGCTGGTGAAAAGTCCCGTACACTCGAGCACCACATCGACGCCCAATTCGCCCCAGGGCAACTGCGCCGGATCGCGCTGTGCAAACACTTTGATGCGGTCGCCGTTGACGATCATCACTTCGCCATCGACTTCGATTTTCCCCGGAAACTTTCCATGCGTCGTGTCGAAGCGCGTCAAATGCGCGTTCGTTTCCGGGCTTCCCAAATCGTTGATGGCAACGATTTCTATCGGTGCCTTTTTATCGTTCTCGTAAAGCGCCCGTAAAATATTGCGGCCAATGCGGCCATAACCGTTGATTGCGACTTTGATGGTTGTCATGATGTCTCCTTGGTTGAAAAATTAACGAATACCGAGAATGCGGCGAGCTTTCGCCATAACATTCTCCGAAGAAAAACCGAAATGTTTGAACAGCACCGACGCCGGCGCCGATTCACCGAATGTGTCGATACCGATCACCGCGCTTTGCGCATTATCCAAAGCGCCGACATAACGATGCCAGAAATGGGTTGTGCCCGCTTCAATCGCCAAACGCGAAATGTCGGGCGGCAAAACCTGCGCACGGTACGCTGCATCCTGTTGATCGAAGCGCGAGGTACACGGCATTGAGACTACGCGCACGGCGATGTTTTCTTTCGCCAACGCTTCTCGCGCCTGCAACGCCAGCGCCACTTCCGAGCCGGTCGCAATCATCACGACTTTCTTTCCATCGACAGGGAAATCAGCAAGCACATAGCCGCCGCGAGAAATCGCAGCAAGTGTCTTGTCGTCACGCGCCACGAACGGCACATTTTGCCGCGTAAAAAGCAAACAACTCGGACCATCGCCGCGCAACAGCGCCTGCTGCCAAGCCACCGCCGTTTCAACAGTATCGCAAGGCCGCCAGACATCCATATTCGGAATCAGCCGCAAGCTGGAAGCGTGTTCGATGGATTGATGTGTCGGACCGTCTTCGCCAAGACCGATTGAGTCGTGCGTGAATACGGAAATCACACGCTGTTTCATCAACGCCGCCATCCGCAACGCATTGCGTGCGTAATCGGAGAATGTCAGAAATGTTCCGGCGTATGGAATGAAACCGCCGTGCAACGCCACGCCGTTGGCTATCGCAATCATGGCAAACTCGCGCACACCGTAATGAATGTGGTCGCCTTGTCCGTCCGGCGTCAACGCCTGACTGCCCGACCAATTGGTGAACACCGAACCGGTCAAATCCGCCGAGCCGCCGAGAAACTCAGGAAAATGTGGTGCAAATGCTTCTATCGTCTGTTGCGATGCCTTGCGCGTTGACACGGTTTCGGCTTTGCCGTTCTGCGCCGCGACGAACGCCGCCGTCACCTGTTCAAAATCCGTCGGTAACTCCTTTGCCACTCGCCGGACAAATTCGTATGCAAGGTCTGGATACGCCGCACGGTACGCCTCGAAACGCTGCTTCCATTCGGCTTCGCGCTCTGCGCCCTGCGCCCGCGCATTCCATGCTTCAACCACCGACTGCGGAATCTCGAACGGCGCATGCGCCCAACCCAGCGCTGCACGGGTCGCGGCCACTTCTTTTTCACCCAGCGGCGCACCGTGCGTGTCCGCCGTGCCGCCCTTGGTCGGCGCTCCTTTTCCGATCACCGTCTTGCAACAAATCAATGTCGGACGCTCCGCTTCAAGCTGCGCCGCACGAATCGCCGCATCGACAGCATCGACATCGTGGCCGTCAACATCGCGGATCACGTGCCAGCCGTAAGCCTCGAAACGCTTCGGCGTGTCGTCGGTCAACCAGCCGCGCACATCGCCGTCAATCGAGATTCCGTTATCGTCGTAAATCGCAATCAACTTTCCGAGCTTCCAGGTGCCGGCAAGCGAACACGCCTCATGCGACACGCCCTCCATCAGACAACCGTCGCCGAGAAACACGTAGGTGTGATGATCGACCACCGTATGACCGGGCTGGTTGAAGCGCACCGCCAGCATTTTTTCGGCAAGCGCCATTCCGACCGCGTTGGCAATGCCCTGACCGAGCGGTCCGGTGGTCGTCTCAACACCGGGCGTCACATACACCTCAGGATGCCCCGGCGTTTTCGAGTGCATTTGCCGGAAGTTTTTGAGTTCATCGAGCGGCAAATCGTAGCCGGTCAAATGCAGCAGCGCGTACTGCAACATGGAACCGTGACCGTTTGAAAGAATGAAACGGTCGCGGTCATACCAGTGCGGATTGCCGGGATGGTGCTTCAGGCGCCGCTGCCAAAGCGCCAGCGCAATCTCGGCCATTCCCATCGGCATGCCGGGATGACCACTTTCGGCCGCCTCGATAGCGTCAATGGCGAGAAAACGAAGCGCGTTGGCCAGATCGGAAACAGGAACGGAGTTTGATGTTGGCATGTTTAAGGACTGGGAAGTAACAAAAATAAGGCGCAAAAATAAACAGGATTCAACGGTATTTTGAATCTCACAAGACTTAAAGCTTAACCCAGAAGAGGGCTTCGCGTCACGGCAAATTCACCCTATCGTGAACTGCGCAAATATCTTCACGGTTATCCCGTCGCTTCGGGCGGCCTTTGGCGCGACAATCCAAACAGCATGCAAGCCCTATAATTTATGCCATCATGAGGACTGGATTTGTACGGCTAATTGCCGTACAATGCTCGTCAAGAGGACAAAACCATGGCAACAACCGCTTCCACTGCCCGACTTGAAGCCCGAATCAGC
>JAITMH010000161.1 GCA_031277445.1 Burkholderiales bacterium | reverse complement strand
AGGGGAGGGTTTGGGTGGGGATGGGGTACGCTCCCCTCTCCCCTTGTGGGAGAGGGGTTGGGGGAGAGGGGTGATCGTATCGTTCCCATATGGGCGGTAAAAACAAACGTTCCGACATTAATCTTCCTCAAAATAATCCGAATCAATACGTTTTATGCTGTAAGAGGAGACGGTTGAAACGCCAACGTCGAAATCTATCATGAGGTTCGCAAGATGTTTCCCGTCGATAAGGACAACTTTTGTGTCTATCTGTAAAACGTATTCGCACGCCTCGTTGGTAAATGAAGAAGTCGTAATGAAAACCCCTTTCCTTGCCCGTTGCCCTTGAAGCGCACCGACGAATTTTTGAATTTCAGGGCGTCCGACGGAGCCTTTTTCCCAACGCTTTGCTTGAATATAGATGACATCTAATCCCAAGCGGTCTTCGTTGATGACGCCATCAATGCCGCCGTCTCCGCTTTTCCCGATGCGTTCGCCTGCATCTTGGCGCGAGCCGCCATAACCCATTTTGACAAGTAATTCGATGACCAGTTTTTCAAAAAAAGCGGAGTCGCGTGAGAAAACACGGCTCAAAAGATCATCGGCAAGTACACCGCGAAGTTCATGATAAGCAGTTCTAAGTGCTTCTTCCGGCGTTTGTTCTGTCGCAGCAGGCGAGGATTCGAGAGATGCTGATTCCTCACTTCTTCTTGATCGCGGGAAAAACCCCGAACGCCATTCCAAAAACCCGGGGAACTGTTTGAGAAACCGAACATCAATAGCGGGCGGATCCTCTTTGAGTGTATCTTTGCCTTGTGGCGTAATACGCATCACACCACGACGAGGCATTTCCAGAAGGCCTGCCTTTATAAGAGATGTTCTTGCCCAGCCGACGCGATTGTCTAATATGGTCTGATAGCCGCTGGAAAGGAGTTCCTCACGTTCAGCATCAGTAAGTTGAAAATGGTTGGCCAGCTTTTTGACAACCTCGTGCCGGAGGTGTTCTTTATCATCCGCAACAAGGCGGAGCAAAGGAAGCATTATTTCTTCGTATCTTGGAATGGCCATAAGAAACCTTCAACAAAAAATTGTTCGGCGGATAATGATGCTGGTAATTATTCGGCGCTGTGTGGTGGGTACGCTTCGCTTTGCCCACCCTACGACTAATGATAATGCACACGGGCGGCAGGTTGCCGCCCCTACATTTCTGGTGGTGTTTGCTTTGAAAAATCGCCACATAGAAAGCAAAAAATCTTTGTGATCTTTGCGTTCTTTGCGGTTAAAAAAGGTTTTGGGATTCCCGGACGGCGCTTCGCTTGTCCAGGCTACGATGGGTTCCCCCTCTCCCCCGACCCCTCTCCCGCGAGGGGAGAGGGGAGCGTCGTTCATCTTCGCGCCTTCGCGGCTTCGCGTGAAATATTTTTTCTCCGCGTCTCCGCGTCTCCGCGTGAGCATTTCTTTGCGGTTAAATAATTTGAGGCACGGGCGGCAGGTTGCCGCCCCTACGGGTACTTTCATGAATCTGCCTCTTTTCCCGCACTGCGCGGCACCACATCTCGCACCGCCTCCACAATCGCCCGAATATGCGCAGGCGTCGTCCCGCAACAACCACCAAGAACATTCACCCAGCCTTGTTCGGCGAATTCTCGGACGAGGCGTGCGGTGGTTTCGGGTGTTTCGTCGTAGCCGGTGTCGGACATCGGGTTGGGGAGCCCCGCGTTCGGGTAGCACAGTACGAAGGTGTCGGCGACGTGCGCCAATGCTTCAATGTGCGGGCGCATCAGTTCTGCGCCGAGTGCGCAGTTCAATCCGATGGCGAGTGGCGCGTAGGGACGCACGGAATTCCAGAAGGCTTCCGGGGTTTGTCCGGAAAGGGTGCGACCGGAAGCGTCGGTGATGGTGCCGGAGACCATGACGGGCAGCCGTTGTCCGGCGTCGTCGAAGAAGGTTTCGGTGGCGAACAGCGCGGCTTTGGCGTTTAAGGTATCGAAAACGGTTTCGATTAATAAAATGTCGGCGCCGCCTTCGGCCAGCCCTTCTATCGCTTCGCGGTAGGCGGCGACCAGTTCGTCAAACGTGACGTTGCGTGCTGCCGGATCGGATACGTCGGGGGAAATTGAGGCGGTGCGGTTGGTCGGGCCGAGCGAACCGGCGACGAAACGCGGTTTGTCCGGTGTTTTTGCTGTGGCGCGGTCGGCGCATTGTCGCGCCAGTGTTGCGGCGACGCGGTTCATTTCACGCGCTTTGTCTTGCAGTTGGTAATCGGCCTGGGCGATACGCGACGCGCCGAAGGTGTTGGTTTCGATGATGTCGGCGCCAGCGTCGAGGTAGGTGTCGTGAATGCCGGCGATGATCTCCGGCTGTGTTAACACCAGCACATCATTGTTGCCTTTCAGTTCCGACAAATGCGTGTGCAGACAATGGTGTGCGCCGCCGCGAAAGTCGTCTTCGGTGAGATGGTGTTGTTGAACCATCGTTCCCATCGCGCCGTCCAGTATCAGGATGCGTTGACGAAGCAGTTCGGCAAGTTCGGCGGTGCGGTCGGGTTGCATGGGGGTAAAAATCGGAAGCGAGGAAAGAAAATCAACTGGATTGCAGCGGGGGACAGGCGATGCTTTGAACGGCGCTGTCAACGAAGCGGGGCAACAGTTCGCGCAGGTGTTGTTCGAGCGCGGGCGTGGCGTTGGACAGGATGAAAAAAACGGATGCGGAACCGCCGCGAGGCGCCACTCTGATGCCGCTGACCCTTCTCTCGTTGAGCGATGCAACACGCGACTGGGCGCCTTGTTCGGAGCTGAACACGCCGAGCGACAACGCGAAAGCCGAACCGGATTCTCCTGGTTCCAATACGGAAATATCGTCAATGCCCTGACGACGCAATTCGTTGAGGCGGTTGGTGGCGGCGGTGCGGCTGCCGAAGCCGTCGATGCTCACCAGCCATGATCGCGCTGATGCTTGATGGCGGGTTTCCTGATAGGCGCCGATATCGGGAATGCGACTGAGCGCGTTGCGGGCGCTGTCGAGCAGTACGTCGGCGACCGGTCCCCATTCGAGGCAGGCGGTTGCCGATTCGGGGGGCGGTGTGGGCAATGTGGGCGGCGGTGCGGGCAATGCGGGCGCGGCAGGCCAAGGTTCGCCCTCGGTCAGCGACTTCAGCAGCACGATTCTATCGGCGGCGATCTGCGGTGGCGGCGGCGCAGGCGGCGCGTCTTCGCCGCGCACGTATAAGAACAGGGCGAGGTTGGCGAGCAGGAGAGCGATGAGTAGAAAGCGCATGTGTGAGCGGTTGTTTTATAAAGCCCATCTTAAAATGTTCGGGCAGCAGGATGTATTCCTGCGAACCAGCGATACACTAACACCCCTCGCTCACTTGCGGGAGCGGAAAGTGCGCGAAAAAACGACGATAAAACCAGCGCCCAAAAACGGACGGTCTTATCTGGCAAGGTATTCCGGCGCGGCCAGCGCCAGAACGCCCTCCAATACGAGATTATCCACGATCGTCAACGGTTCTGTCAGGTAGGGCAGAAAAGTGGAGGCATCGCCGCCCGCAACGAAAAGCATTACGCCGGAAGCATCGGTTCCGTGATGCGCGGCAAGCAAGGCGCGCATTTCGGCAATGGCGCCACGGATGGCCTGCACAGCGCCGGAGAAAACCGCGTCTTCCGTAGAGGCGGGAAAATCGGCATAGACGCCTTTTGCGATTTTCAGCGGCAATCCCGCCGTATGGGCGGCGAGGCTGTGACGCATCAGCGCGAAACCGGGCAGGACGAGGCCGCCCAGAAAGGTTCCGTCGGCGGTCAAGGCGTCAACGGTGGTGGCTGTGCCGAGGCCGACCACCAGACAAGGCTTCGGCGGGGTATTGGTACCAGCATTGGCCGTGCGTTGTTGCCGCCAGCGGGCGGCGGCCAATGCCGCCCAGCGGTCTGCGCCAAGCCGGGACGGATCGGTATAGCCGTTTTTGACGCCGGCGGCTTCCGCCTGCGGCGTCAGCCATTCGGCGCGAACGCGCCAGCGCACCATCTGCATTTCGATTTTGTGCTGCATCGCTTTACCGGCGACATTAACGCCGATGACGCGCATTGGCTGCCCGATGCCTTGCCAGTGAGTGAGCGCTAACACACCGATATTGAGATTGGAAATGGAGCCCGATATTGACCAGCCGTAGCGGTTGGCGAGCGCCCATTTCAGTCGGGCGTTACCGGCGTCGATGACCAGGATGTGGCTCATGTCTGTCTGGAATGGGTTTAAGTCCGGCGCAGCGATATTTCACCGGTGGTGTACCGGCCACGCCGACCGTCTTTGCCGATCACGGAACTTTCGGCCAGCACCAGCGCACCGCTGGCGTCAACGCCGACGACGTCGCCGCGAACGGTCTGTCCGTCCGGCAGCAGCAGTTTGACCGGCTTGTTCTGGTAGGCATGACGCCGCTGCCATTCCGGCGCGAAGGCCACAAAGCCGCGCTGGGCGTAATCGGCGAGCGCCGTTGCCATTTCCAGCAGGCAACGCGCCAGCAGCGCTTCGCGTGACGGCAGCTCTTTTTTGAGCGACGCTAGGTCGGACACCGCCTGCGAAATGTCGCCGCGTGTCGCCTTGGGCAGCGTGAGATTGAGTCCAACACCGATGACCGCTTGCGATGGACCCAGCGCGTCGCCGTTCAGTTCGACCAGAATGCCGCCCAGCTTGTGGTAATGGTGGATCAGGTCGTTAGGCCATTTGAGTTCGATACCGGCAAAACCTTCTTTTTCCAGCGCTCGTGCGATGGCGACGCTCATGGCCAGAGACAATCCGGCCAGAAAACCGGCGCCCTGTTCAAAACGCCAGCCCAGCGAAAACATCAGGCTGCCGCCGGGCAAGCCCAACCAGGGGCGACCACGGCGACCACGCCCGTCACTCTGCCATTCGGTCGCCAGCGCAAGCGCGTGGATGTCGTGGCGCGGAATCCGGCGCATCAGCTCGCTCGATGTTGAATCAATATGTTCGACCCATTCGAGACTGAGCGGTTGGAGCGCCTGGGAATCTTCCGTGCTGACAACAGAGGGATGCAGCACCGTTTGCTGCCGAGGCTTTTTTTTGCTGTCGATTGGCAGGGGAGCGCCCAACGCGACACAGGCGTCACGCCAGGCCGTAAGGTCCAGCCGTGGGTAAGGAGCAGCGAGTTGATAACCGCGACCGCCGATTCGAGCGATGTCGATGCCGGCGGTTTCGAGTTCCCGAATCAGCGCCGGAATACGCCCTTTGGGTATCTCCAGTTGCGTGGCGAGCGCCGACCCGGCGCTGGGCGCCTCGGCGTTGAGCAGGCGTAGCAGAGCAAAACTTTCAGGGGTTAACACAGTTGCACGTTTTCAACAGTCATCGGGAGAGCCGATAGAGGCGTTGACTATAGCAGAAGCGCCCGCCAAGCTACAGGGGTTTGTGCGGGTTTATGCTTTGGAAGATGTTTCCCAATCGTCGAATTGTGGCGCGTCGGGAACGTGCGACAAATCCGGCGGGCACCAGGCCGCTTCCAGATGCGCCAGCAGGGACGTCGCCTGATCGCCGCTGATGTCTTCGCCAAGCTTGACGCGGGACGGTGTTTCGCCGGTAATCAGATGACGCCGCCGCCGCCGCAGCGTTTTGGCGATTTCGTTGAGATCGGCGATGCGCAGCGACGGATCCGAAGAAGGCTTGACCCGCGCCCGCAACACCCCGCCCTGAGTGCTGTCGAGACGCGTTTCCAGAAACAGCCCGATTTGCGGCGTCATCGTATCGACAGGCTGCGCTTTGCGGGCCAGCCGGGGCAGCCAGCGGTCCATCCACAGGATTTCCTGGGGCTTCATAATCGGCAGATTGGCGAGATCAATCAGCAACGTATGAACGTACGTCGAATAACAACTGACCCGATTCTCGGAAGTCAGCAATTTGTCAGTGACATTTTCGAGCGCACACTGCATCAACTCGGAAAAGCGGTAATACGCATGGACTTCCTTCCACAACTTCTCCGGGAACGGTTTATGAGCAAGCGCGTGAATCAGCCGCAACTGCTTGCCGATAAACAACGCCTGTTGCAGGAAAAAAGCCTTATGCGGCGTCAATTCGGGATCGCCGTCAAGCAGCGTTCGCAGACTGAGCGAGTAGTGCGACCACAGCGCCTGCCACAGCGCGACGTCCCCTGAAAAGACCTGCTCCTCTTTGTGGGACAAGCGACACCAGCGGTTGTGCAGCCCCATCACCAGCACACGACAGACCTCCGTCAACCGGAAACGCTCAAAGGCAGACATCGGCGCGTCGAGCGCACGCTCCATCTCGGCGCGTAACTGAGCGCTGGCCTGCGGCAATTCGGCGGCAAAAAGCTGCGTTGCCCAACCTTTTTGCATCAGTTGGTGCGAGGCGGCTGACGACGCGGAAGGCGTGGCAGCAGGGGCTACAGGGGCAGAAGATACGGCGCTGGAAGAAACGTTATTCATAATAAATTCCTCTCTGACGCAGCAGGCGGCGAACCTAAAGTCTTCGCCAGATGCGCCTCCAGAGATTCGGCAAAATGGGGCGGCAACGTCCGGGTAACACCGGGTCGTTGGCGAGCGCCCCAGACAGATTGCGGGAAATGAGAGTCGTCGGCAAAACGCGGGATCACATGCCAGTGCAAATGCGGCGTGAGATTGCCCAAACAGGCCAGATTCACCTTGTCCGGCGCCAACAACGTGCGTAACGCCGTTTCTGCTGCCGCCACAACCGCCATACAGTGATGGCGGTCGGCGGGGGAGAGATCGGTGAACTCCGCAAGATGCTCATCCCAGACCACCCGACAAAAACCGGGGAACGGCTCGTCGGGCAACACCACGCGGCACTGCGCATCGCGGTACACCACATGGCCGCCGTCGCCGAAGCAGAACGGACAATCGGGGGAGGAGTGTTTCATAAAGATAACTATATCAGGAATCGGTATGTCATGTTCCAGGCATCAGACCGCGAATCAAATAAACGATGCAAAATCCGTGCCATATTTCACGCGAAAGAGCGGAGGAAAAAGCGTTTAACCACGAAAAACACGAAAGCCACGAAAAAAAAGAGCCGTCATTCCCGCGAAAGCGGGAATCCAGAAAAAAATTAACCGCAAAGAACGCATAGAGCGCAAGGAAAACGCCGTCATTCTGCGCGTAGTCGCAGGATGCAGAATCCATAAAAACCACCTCACGCGA
>JAITMH010000147.1 GCA_031277445.1 Burkholderiales bacterium | reverse complement strand
GAGCCAAGGCGTATCAAGTGCGCCAAGTCCTTGCTGCTATTGACAAGATAAGGAGCTATCGTGAATCTTGACCACTATACCTACCGTGTTACATGGTCGCCAGAGGATGGTGAGCATGTTGGCCTTTGCCTGGAGTTTCCGTCGCTGTCCTGGCTTGCCGACTCGCCGGAAAAGGCGCTTGCCGGAATCCGGCAAGTGGTGGTTTTGGCTGTCAGAGACATGTTGGACAACGGCGAGGAGGCGCCACAACCCATGGCGGATCGTGAATACAGCGGAAAGTTCCAAGTTCGTGTGCCCCCAGCCATTCACCGTACTCTTGTCATGAAGGCCGCAGAGGAAGGTGTCAGCCTGAACCGCTTCGTAAGCGCAAAATTGGCTGTGTGAAACGCGGCACCCAATAACCGCATTTCTCGCAAAACCGCCCAAAAACCAACGCGCCAACCGTCGCCCCTGTGCGACAACGCAATTTCTGAAAGCCATGTGTAATTTTGCCTTCTCGTTCTTCAAAGAAGCGACGATACGAACGCGCTTCATGTAAAATAACCCGGCACCCCTTCCGATAGCCATTATGATCGCTTCGTCGCTCCAGGTCAGCATCGTCACCTACCGTCCCGATGAAGACGCGCTGATTCGTTGTCTGTACGCGCTGTCTGAAGCCATCGAGTTCGCGCGCGCCGATGGCGTGTTGCGAACGGTCAACGTGGCGTTGATCGACAACAGCGAAAGTCAGAAGGTGGTCGAACGACTGGTCGAACTGGGCGATCTTTTCTTCCGTGAACCAACACAGGTTTCCTATCTGCACGGCCACGCCAACATCGGTTTCGGCGCAGCGCACAATCTGACTTTGCACGGCAGCGGCGCCGATTACCATCTGATACTAAGCCTCGAAACCGAGCTAACGCAAACAGCGTTGGCTGAAGGTGTGCGCTGGATGAATGATCATGAAGATGTGGGTGCGGCGGCGCCGTCGTTGTTTGCGTCGGGCGGCAGCCGGATGTATCCGTGCCGACGCTTCCCGGCCGTGTTCGATTTGTTTCTGACCAGTTTGGCGCCGGTGTGGCTGCGCGGTTTCTTCGAGCGCCGGATCAGGCATTATGAGATGCGCTCCGAAACCGATTTGCACGAACCGTTTTTTGACATCCCCTGTTTTTCCCGTTCGTGCGTTCTGGCACGTCGTCAGGTCACCGATCAAAGCAGCGGTTTTGATCCGGTGTTCTTTCTCTATTTTGAAATGTACGACTGGATTCTTCGCCTCGGTTTGATCGCCAGAACAGCGTACATTCCGTCCATGCGGGCCGTGCTTTACGATGACTTTCTTCTCGGAAGTCCGCGCATCAGACACAGAAGAAGGTTTTTCAAGAGCGCTTGCGCTTTCTACCGGAAACATGGGTGGAAATGGTTCTGACGCTATCGCGCCCGCTCTTTTTCCCCAAAGCGTTTTCATGGATTCCACGTTAGTTACCGTTCCGCAACTGGCAGCCCATCTTGACGATCCCGACTGGCTGATCCTCGATGTGCGGCACGACCTCGCCGATCCGTCCTGGGGGCGTCGCGCTTATGAAGAAGCGCATATTCCGCGAGCGCTTTTCGTGTCGCTTGACGATGATTTGTCAGCGCCGCCCAACGGCAAAAATGGCCGTCACCCGCTCCCGCCGCCGACGCCATGCGCCGAGCGACTGGCGCGTCTTGGCGTAGCCCAAGGGAAACAAATCGTTGCGTACGATCAGGGGCCGGGCATGTTTGCCGCACGTTTGTGGTGGATGCTGCGCTGGCGGGGATTGGACAGTTGCGCCGTACTCGACGGCGGCTGGGCGCAATGGCAAGCGGCGGGGTTGCCCGTGTCCGCTGTTATGGAAACACCGCAACCGGCGCATTTCGTGCCGCAGCCGCAAGCGATTACCGTGGATGCTGACGCGGTTCTGGCCAATTTGTCATCGCAGACGATGACCTTGATCGACGCACGTCCCGCCTCGCGTTTTCGCGGCGAAAACGAAACCCTCGATCCGGTCGGCGGACACATTCCCGGTTCGCTGAATCGGCCTTTTACCGAAAACCTGAGCGCCGACGGAACATTCAAAACAGCCGCGCAGCTACGCGCCGAGTTCGCGGCGTTGCTCAAAGAGATTCCCGCCTCGCGGATCGTGCATTCGTGCGGTAGCGGCGTGACCGCCTGCCACAATGCGCTGGCGATGGAAATCGCCGGATTTTCCAGTTTGCGCCTTTACCCCGGCTCGTGGAGCGAATGGTGCAGCGATCTGGTGAGACCGGTGGAGCGAGGGTAAGCTACAAACCGTGCGGCAAATAAAAAACGGACGCTCGGAAAACTCCGAAGCGTCCGTTTTTGTACCGAGTGACGCGGTAGTTATCACATCAGCAGTTATCACATCATCGCAGCACCGCCGAGTGCGCCAATGATGCCAAAGAGTACGACGCTCACCACGATCACGCTGACGAGAACAACGATACAGAAAACAACTTTCTTGTCTTCCGGGACTTTCATCAGTTTCGGCAAACCCAGCCAGTAAAGCACCAGTGAGTAAATGGCGGCCAGCAGCACGAGGGTGCCAAGCACCGGAATGATCGTGAGAACCGACGCGATCCATACCGGCGTAGCCGCGTAAACGGCAACTTTTAACGCCTGCACCAGATCGGGCTTGCCATTAAATTGCGGCGTCAGCGCATTGATAATCAATGCAATGATATAAAGCATGGCAAGGCCGATAGCATAGCTCATGATTGCCATGACCAGTCCGGCAACGATCGGCGTTTTGATGGTCATTCCCATCACTGTCATCCCGATAAGCGAATTGCCGATGAACCCGCAAACCGCCGGAATAAGCGCCAGAAGAACGGCGTAGTTGGTGTAGAGGCTGCTGACGGTAGCGCTTTCCCCGTCGATTACGCTCCACTCTTTAACTGGCGCCAACAAAATGTTTTTAACTCGCGCAACGATATCCACAAAAGCCTCCTTGAGAATTTTTTGAGGGCAACATCTCTTTTTGATGCCGTCTGGAATATACACCCAAACAGGCATCAACGCCACGGCAAAAATCATTGTTGCGCTGAATTCTTACCGGAATTTCCACGCTTCGGTCA
>JAITMH010000093.1 GCA_031277445.1 Burkholderiales bacterium | reverse complement strand
AAACCGATGCCGTCCATTCACGCCCGCGCTGGCAACTTCAGAGTCGGCCAGAGCGTGCGCCATGCCAAATTCGGTGACGGCATGATTGTCGATGCCGAAGGCGGCGGCAACGATGCGCGCGTCCAAATCAACTTCCGCGATCACGGCGCCAAATGGTTGTCGCTGGCGCATACGACGCTGGAAGCGTTGTAGCCTCCGTCATTCCTGCGAAAGCGGAACCCAGAGCTTGGTAAAAAAGAGGTTGGGGAAAGAGCGCTTCATGTTTGCGGCGGATTGCGCTTCACTTATCCGTCCTTGTATTACGTTCAAACAATGACTTATTCGCTAATTAGCGACAAATTAACCCTATTGGCTCTACCTTCCCCCATAATTATTTTAAATTGCATAACGAGTGCAATTGTTTTTGCAACATAGTATGATGCGCTACACAACACTTTGTTTTGCGCATTACAAGAAGTGCGCTTCGACCTCAAGTGTGCGAAACTTCTTCTATCAACATTGAAAAACGGGAACGCTTTTGTGAAGGTTACGATTTCTTATTCCGAGGTTGAGGTGTATGGACACTAAACGATTGATATTGGCTTTTGCCACTGTGTTGATGACGCTGATGACGGTGGGCTGTGGCGGTGGAGGTGACTCCGCCCAGCCTGAGCCTCCCAGCCCGATAGATCCGCCGCTCGGTTCGATAGACCTGCCGCGTGGCCCGAAGCTGGAGGTGCTCACCGGCAAAATTTCAGTGGATTTCGACAACTGTCAATCTGCCGATGGCGCTGCGGACGAGGCGCAGTTTTCGCACCTGCAGCGCATTACCGTGTACACGGACGCGGTGTATCTGGCAGAAACCGGCGAGGGCTGCGCCAACGTGAGCTATGATATTGATTTAATACCCAACAATCTTCGGCCTGCGATTCGCAAACTGTCCGGTGGCACTGTGGAAACTGCGGTGTCCTTGAACCAATTCAATGCCTTCGCCGTCGGGACGACTTATTATCCTGTTATGGTCAGATACCCCAGTGGCTTCCACCGCAAGGAAAGCACGGGAGAGTTTTTTGTATCGGGTTACGCCGCCGCCTCCAGCGAATGGAACTTTGCGCTCGATGAGCGCGAGGCGTCCCGGTACACCGAACGTTCGGTGTGGAATTACTACATTCCCGGCCTTTTCAGATTCAATCCCGCAAATTGGTTCTCGACGCCGCACGCGAGCCATAACGATCTTATCGCAGGTAAGCGTGGCGAACCTCCCGCGCATGCTGACGGAAAAGGTCATGCGGCAAGATTTACTGCGCCGCATAATCTTGAAGTGGATGCCGCAGGTCTGTTCTACTTGATCGACGATGGTCGCATCCGCACCATCGACAGCGACTATAATGTAACGATGCTGGATCATGCGGCGCTGGGCATCACGGATACGGCCAAGGCGCTCGATGCCGATCATCAGGGAAACATCCATGTACTGACGCAGCGCGGCGGTTCAAACTACACTTGGCACAGACTTGCGGACGGTTCTCGGGTTCACTTCAATATCAATCTCGGTGGCGTCGAGGTCCCGGTGTCACCACCGACGCTGGAAACTTTCACGGTGACCGGCGATGATATGTTGCTTGGCGTGCGTATCATGTCTTCAGGCACAGGCTACCACAATACCCGCCTGTTCCGGGTATCCGCTACGGGCGAAGTGACGGAATTGACCGGCACCGACACGCCTAATACGCCGCAGGACTTTCTGGATCAGCCTTCGCAATACTTGCTGCCTCCGGTAAAGCACATCAAGTATGGCGTTGACGGACACCTGTATATCGTGCTGCCGCAGGGCGTGTTGATCGCGCGGGACTACGGCGCTCAATAGCGCACTTTGATTTAGCCGGATGTTGAGAAAACGCATTTTCTCAACATCCGGCTGACCCTTGTCACGCACTCGGCGGCGTATGTCCCGCCGGTTTTTCCACGCCTTCACCACCCCCCCAACAGATAAATTCTTTTAATGGGCGGCATAGTTTTTCTTGCATGCTGTTTGCTTGCCCTTTACGCGCCCGGATTGTTTATCGTATTACAATCATAAGCTGCTCAAAACGATGCTGAAAGGGACTGCCCCGGTTCAGCGCCTTACCAAGCCTACTTTTAATGAACTTTTTTTAGGGACGGATGACCGCATGAAACCAACACATTTTTCACTGACACACCGGTTTTTACATTGGACGATCGCTCTGAGCGTGTTGTTGGCGCTTTCCACCGCGTTTTTAAACCACACATGGATGAATGTTCCCGAAAACGGAAACATCATCGCTTCTTCGCTTGCGGAAAACGGCGTTTCGATTTCGACGCAAGAAGCGAACAGCATTGCAAGAAAAATCAGAACCCCCATGTTTGACTGGCATTTTTATGCGGGTTATGTGCTGATCGGTTTGCTGCTTTTGAGATTCCTGGACTTCTTTGTGAGCGGCCCCAAGTTCAACTCGCCGTGTTGTAAAGGGGCGACCGCAAATGAGAGATTGCGAGGCGGGCTGTATATTTTACTCTACACCGCGTTGGTCGTGATTCTCGCCATAGGTTTGTTTTTGAAATTCGGCCCACGAGGGGACGACGTGCGCGAATTGCGTATGTGCTTAAGAGCCATACACATTTACTGCGGATACTTTGTCGGCGTGTATGTCTTTGTGCATCTTGCCGGTGTTTTTATCGGTGAAAACACGACCGATAAAGGCATTGTCTCCAAGATGATTAACGGCGGTAAATAGATATCCTCCCCTCTCCCGCTTGCGGGAGAGGGGTTGGGAGAGAGGGGCATCCGAAAAAAACAGCGAGGCAAATCATGAAATCATTCCGAAAAGAACTGCTCTTTCGCACCAAGACCCGTCGCGCCCTGATCAACATCACACCGCAGGTCAAAGATGCGCTTATCGAGAGCGGCATACGCGAGGGTTTGTGCCTTGTGAACGCCATGCACATCACGGCGAGTGTGTTTATCAACGACGATGAAAGCGGTCTGCACCGCGACTTTGAGCGTTGGCTGGAAAAGCTGGCGCCGGAAAAACCTCACGATCAGTATGATCACAACGGCTATGAAGACAACGCCGACGCACATCTGAAGCGCACCGTGATGGGGCGTGAGGTTGTTGTTGCGATCACGAACGGCAAGCTCGACTTTGGAACCTGGGAACAGATATTTTACGGCGAGTTTGACGGTATGCGCGACAAGCGGGTGCTGGTGAAAATTGTCGGGGAGTGAGGGACAGGGATTAGAGGTCAGGGATCAGAGGTCAGAAAAACCATTTCACGCGGAGGCGCGGAGTGCGCGGAGAAGGATGCGGGCGGGACGCCCGCGCTCCGGGGCTATTGGGTAATTTTTTCGTGACTTTCGCGTAGTTAACGGTTTTTTCTCCGCGTTCTTCGCGCCTCCGCGTGAACAGCTTTTCTTTGTGTTTTTTGCGGTTACTTTTTTTCGTGTTTTTCGTGGTTAAGTTTTTTCTTTCCGCCTTCACGTGAGAAAGGTTCCCGGATGGCGCTTGACTACGCGCTGACCTCTGACGCGCCACCACCGCTTCCAAAACTGCTTCCACCGGAATTGCCGCCAGATAGCGTGTCGTTGTTGCGGTATTGATACTGTCCGGATGCGGTAATGTCGTCCAGTCGGATGCTTTTAATACGGTGATCGGTGCCTGCCATGGTGACCACTCGTGTACTTTGCTCGGGCCGAACAGCGCCACGCCCGGTATTTGCAACGCTGCGGCCATGTGCATCGGCACCGAATCGACACCGATGAAAAATTGCGCCGAAGCAATCGCCGCCGCCAACTCGGCAAGCGATAATTGTCCGACCAGCGAATGCACTCGCGCCTTGTCTTTGAGACGCGCCAAAATGTTGGCGACCATTGCCGTTTCACGCGCATCCGGCGCGCCCGTCAACACTATCGTATGTCCACGCACGATCAAGGCGTCGATTAAAGCGGCGAAGGATGCGTCTTCCCAGCATTTGAAAAACCATCGTGCGCCCGGATGAATCAGCAGATAAGGTTCCCCTTGCCAGCCGGCACGCCGTAGAGCGCTAAGAAAAGCGGTACGTGCGGCTTCATCGACGGACAGCGACAGCGGAAAATCTTCAGCGGTCGGCGTCAGTCCCAATGCGATCAACGCCGATAATTGCAATGCGACGTTATGGCATGGCTTTTCCGGCAACGGCGCCAGATCGGTAAAGGAGTGTCGCCAAAACAGGTTTTCGCGGCGCGGATAGTCGAAAGCGATGCTGCGCATCACACTCAGGCCACGCGCCAACGCTGCGCCGCGCCAGCTTTCGGTCAGGTGAATCAGCAAGTCGTAATGTCGCGCTTTCAACGCGCGCCACAACCGCCATTCATGTTTGATGTGCGCCCGCGCCCCTTCTTTTTTCCAGTTCCGGTCGATGGTCCACCGATGCGCCACCTGCGGGTTGTGGCGCAACATGTCTTCGGTTTCGCGGTAAATCAGCGCATCCACCTCGACGCCCGGGTAGTAATGATGTAACGCACGAATCAACGGCGTCGTGAGCAACACGTCGCCGTGATGACGAAACTTGGTGACTAAGACGCGCTGCGGTATGAATGAATTTCCGGCAGACATGGCGGCTGTGGCTTTCACACGGTTTCCTATACAATCGGAGTATTGTAAATCGTTTTCCGGCGTTCCTGTTTTGTAAGACGTTTATATTCAAAGGAGAGGCGTAATGAGCGAAAAAAGCAGATGCTCCTGGGCAGGAGAGACTCCCTTATACATAGACTATCACGACAACGAATGGGGGCGGCCTGTACACGATGACGGCAGGCTGTTTGAAATGCTGATTTTAGAAGGGGCGCAGGCAGGGTTGTCATGGATCACCGTGCTTAAAAAAAGAGAGACGTACAGGAAAGCGTTTGATGGGTTTGACCCTCGTAAGGTCGCCCTTTACGGCGATGCAAAAATTCAGGCGCTCATGGCAGACGAAGGAATCATACGAAACCGCTTGAAAATTAACGCAGCGATCATCAACGCCCGATTATTTTTGGAAGCCGCAAAAAAACACGGAAGTTTTGATAGCTTTATTTGGGAATATGTGGGTTATAAGCCTATTACGGGGCATTGGAAGAAGATCGAGGACATTCCCGCGACCACGCCGCTCTCCGACAAGATAAGCAAGGATTTGAAAAAAATGGGGTTTAAGTTCGTCGGCTCGACCATCATTTATGCGTTCATGCAGGCTGTGGGCATGGTTAACGATCATCTTGCGACGTGTTTTGTTTATGAGAAGCTATTGAAGGAGTCGCCTCACAATAAGAAAAGCCGATGATATTCTGGCAGATAAACGCACAAATGCGCACGCAAGAAATACGGCGTGGTTTCGGTTTAAGTGTACACAGCAAGCAACCCCATCCCCACCCTAACCCTCCCCTTGAAGGGGAGGGAACAAAGCGGCGTTACGACGTCCGACGGGCGGTCACAAAGGCGCCAACTTCGTCAGCAGTCAGGTGACCGTTCTTGATGCAGTCGCCGACGGAAATGCCGCCACGCCAGTTGGCGCAAAAGAAAAGTCCCGGCGCATGCGAACGAACCGCGTCAACGCGCTGCACACGCTTAAGATGTCCAAAGGTGTATTGCGGAATCGCTCGCGGATGACGGCTGATCTTCGTCCACAGCGGCGTTCCACGTATGCCGATCAGTGAAGCCAGATCGCGTTCGACCATTTCCTGCAAAGCGTTATCGTCGCACTTCGGCAATTCGGGCTGGAGCATTCCGCCGATCATGGTGGTCAGCACCGCATGTGCTTCGTCGGCGCGATGTTCGAACATGCTGCTCGAAAACAGCGCGCCCAGAATATGCGCGTTTTCCTTGCGTGGCACAAGAAAACCAAAGCCGTCCAGCGGATGCGTTACGGCTTCACGCCGCCAGGCGCTGATCACGATGGACAGCGGCGCATAGGGAATGTCGCGCAGCGCTTGCACGGCATCGTCAGCCCAGGCCGTTTTTAACGACGCCAGCAGTGTTGCCGCAGCGTTGGCGGGCGTGGAAAGCACCAGGCTGTCGGCGCGGTACACGGTTTCTTTGTCGCCCCGCACTTCCCAGCGACCTTCCGCGTTGCAGGTGATGGATGTGACGCGAATGTTTGTTTCGACAACACTGTTCGCAGACGTGATGCCTCGCGCCAGCGCGTCGGTCAGTGTTTGCATACCGTCGTTGAACGAAAAACTTTTGGCGTTGTTCTTCGATTTCTCGCGCTGCCGCTTGCGTTCGCGGGCGCCGAGAATCATGCCGCGAATCATTCCGCCGTAACGCTGTTCGAGCGCAAACAATTTCGGAAACGCCGCCTGCACCGACAGTTGTTCCGGATCGCCCGCGAAGATTCCGGAGACAAACGGTTGAATAGCATAGTCGAGAAATTCCGTTCCCAGTCTGCGACGAACAAATGCGGCAACGCTTTCATCGGTTTCAGGCGATGAGCGTGCGATGAACGGTTCGCGCAGCAATCCAAGTTTGGTTCCGGTCGAAAACAAGGGCGTCGAAAAAAAAGCCGGCCCCGACATCGGCAGTGGAATCAGTTGTCCGCCGCGCACGATGAAACGGCGGTCGGCAATTTTGCGTGCGTCGGCGCGTTGATCACGGATTCCCAGCGAATCAAGCAATTCGTTAATCAGCGGCGTCGTATCCATTCCGCTGTTCGGCCCCAACTCCCACAACATCCCGTCGCTGCGCCCGGAAGCCATGACGCCGCCAGTGCGTGGCGCTGCTTCCAGCACGCGCACGCGAAGTCCTTTTTTGGCCAGTCGGTACGCCGTCACCAAACCGGAAACACCGGCGCCGATAACGATGACATCATCCGTCACTTCGTTGTTTGTCGTCGTCGCTGTTTCCATGCTCTTTTGAGATTTGAGTGGATGATGTGACATGAAGGAGGATCGAGTTGAGATGACTTATTCTAACCGCAAAGAACGCATAGGGCGTAAAGAAAAAGCGTTGACTTCTCTGATCCCTGATACCTGATTACTGCGCGACGACCACGGGCAACGCCAGATTTTCTTCAGGTTGCGCTTGTACCGCGACATCTTCGGATTGCGCCATGAGCGCTTCTGCTTCTCCTTCAGCGCGAGCGATGGCGGTGCTGAGTTGCTGATACGTCAGCGACCCTTCCGAAAGCTGGGTGCGCAACATTCTCCAGTACATTGCGGCAGAGGCGTAATCTTGCGCTTCATACGCCGCACCACCGGCCAGCTCAAGCGCCAGCGCGTTGTCGGGCGCCAGGGTCAGCGCCTTTTCGATCAGTTCGCGCGGTCGCCCTTTGAGCACGGCTCCCTGAGCCATCCCGATCGCTTCGGCCAATTCACACAACACCGTCGGGTCGTTCGCTACTTTCGGCGATGCTTCTATTCCCGACTCGAATGCTTTTGCCGCTTCCTGAAAACGGTTCACACTCATTTCATGGCGACCCAGTATGACCCAGGCGCGTGCGACACGCGGATTTTGCCGCAGGTGTTCCTGTAATTGCTGATAAAAATTCTGCTCCGTCTGTGCGCCGTCAGCAAAGGCTTTCAAAGCGCCGACGCTTCCGACGTTCAGATACAACCCACCCGCCAGCAACGGCACCAACAACATCACGGCAACACCGACAGCACGCGCCGGTGTGCGCATCCGGTTCGTGTTCGTGTCGCTATCGTTCGTGTCGTCGAGCAGACGGCGGTTTAACTCGGCGCGTGCTTCTTCCAGCGATGCCGTCGAAATCCGTCCACACTGATAATCGGCGGACAGTTGCGCCAGTTCGTCCCGATAGATTTCGAGATTGGTTGTTTCCCGGTCCAGACCGGCTCGAACACCCGGCGCCGAAAACAATCTCGGACCGATCCAGGCCAGCGTCAATACCACCATCAGTACCGCCACGCCGACAAATAAATAAACTGCAAAAGAAATCATAACAATACCCCGACCTCAACTTGTTTCTGTTTACTGTAAAACTTTCTCTACACCACTTCTTACATCGAGCTTTGCCGCCGCCGCCGCCAGCGCCGCCATGTTGATGATTCGTCGCACCGTTGCCGACGGCGTTAGAATATGTATCGGCGCGTTGGCGCCGAGCAGAATCGGGCCGATGGTCACGTTGTTGCTGCCGGTGATTTTGAGCAGGTTGAACGCGATGTTGGCCGCGTCGAGCGACGGCATCACCAGAAGATTGGCCGAACCTTTCAGCTTGGCGTTGGGGAATACGGACTCCCGCACCATTTCACTGAGCGCCGAATCGCCCTGAATTTCTCCCTCGACTTCCAGTGACGGATCAAGCGCCTGAATCAGCGGCAAGGTGTCGCGCATTTTCTTCGCGGATGGAAGATCGCTGTTGCCGAAACTCGAATGCGACAACAGCGCCACTTTCGGTTCCAGCCCGAAACGCCGCACTTCACGCGACGCCATCAAGGTGATTTCCGCGAGTTGTTCCGACGTTGGGTCGGGATTGATGTACGTGTCGGTGATGAACAAAGTCTGTCCCGGCAACAGCAATCCGTTCATCGCTGCGTAACACTTGACGCCTGCGCCCTGACCGATAATTTGGTCGATGTAATACAGGTTTAATGCATAGGTCGTCACCAAACCGCAGATCATCCCGTCGGCTTCGCCGCGACGAACCGCCATTGCCCCGATCAGCGTCGGTCGCCGTCTCGCTTCCAGCTTCGCGTATTCCACCGTAACACCTTTGCGTTGCGTCAGTTCGTAATACGCCGTCCAGTATTCGTGATAACGCTCATAATTTTCGGGGTTGATAATATCGAAATCACGCCCGGGTTTGATGCGCAGTCTAAGTCGTTTGATCTGCTGTTCAATGACTTGCGGACGACCGATCAGTGTCAACTCGGCGATTTTTTCATCGCGCAAAATCTGCACGGCGCGCAACATCCGCGTGTCTTCGCCTTCAGCCAGTATGATGCGTTTGGGCGTCGCTTTGGCAGCACGAAACACCGGCTTCATCAGAAAACCGGAGTGATAAACAAACTGCCGCAGTTGCTGGTGGTACGCTTCGAAATCTTCAATCGGTTGCGTTGCCACGCCCGAATCCATCGCGGCTTTCGCTACGGCGGGCGCAATTTTCAGAATCAATCTTGGATCAAACGGTTTCGGGATCAGGTATTCCGCGCCGAAATGCAGATCGTTGGTGTTGTACGCCTCTGCGACAATTTCGGATTGCTCCTCCATCGCCAGATCGGCGATGGCCTGCACGCAGGCGATTTTCATCGCATCGTTGATCTGGGTCGCGCCGACATCGAGCGCACCGCGAAAGAGAAACGGAAAACACAAAACGTTGTTCACCTGATTCGGGTAATCCGAGCGTCCCGTCGCAATCACGGCATCAGGCCGCGCTTTCTTGACGAGGTCGGGGCGAATCTCCGGTTCCGGGTTGGCCAATGCGAACACCAGCGGTTGGTTTGCCATCGACGGCAACCACTCCTGTTTCAGCACATGCCCGGCTGACAATCCCAGAAACACGTCGGCGCCCGGCAGAATTTCCTCCAGCGTTCGCTTGTCGGTTTTCTGCGCGAAGGGTGTTTTGTGCTCGTCCATTTCCACTTCACGGCCTTCATAAATCACGCCGTGAATATCGGAAATCCAGATGTTTTCGTGCTTGACGCCAAGCAACACCAGCAACTTCAAACACGATAATGCCGCTGCTCCCGCGCCCGAACAGACGATTTTGATGTCTTCGATTTTTTTATCGACGACGCGCAAACCGTTGATCAACGCCGCGCCGACGATAATCGCCGTTCCGTGTTGATCATCATGGAACACCGGGATGTTCATTCGCTGCCGACAATGTTCTTCGATGTAAAAACACTCCGGCGCTTTGATGTCTTCAAGATTGATGCCGCCGAAAGTCGGCTCCAGCGCGCAGATCATATCGACCATTCGCTGCGGATCAGGCTCGTTGATTTCCAGATCAAAGCAATCGACACCGGCGAATTTCTTGAACAAAACCGCCTTGCCTTCCATTACCGGCTTTGCCGCCAGCGGCCCGATGTTGCCCAGACCGAGCACCGCCGTCCCGTTGGTAATCACCGCAATCAAATTGCCGCGCGCGGTCAACCGACGCGCCTCATCGGGACGCGCTACAATCTCGTCGCACGCTGCGGCAACGCCGGGCGTGTACGCCAACGCCAGATCGCGTTGCGTTACCAGCGGTTTGGTTGGCAGTATTTCGATCTTACCGGCCGGCCGGTTGCGGTGATAATCGAGAGATGCTTGACGGATGTTATCGTCGGACATCATGGCCTCTTGAACAAGCAATGGCGCAATGATAGCGGAAAT
>JAITMH010000013.1 GCA_031277445.1 Burkholderiales bacterium | reverse complement strand
CCAGGTCGTAGTGCCGCTTGCCGACCTCGTATCTGCCCTGCCCGCTCTGCAGGTTGAACAGCTTGGCCTTGAGTGCATCCCAGACCTCGCCACTGCCGTGGACGCGCTCGTCCAGACGCGCGTCCAGCAGGTGGGTCAGAAAGCCGTCCAGCGAATGCGCCTGCCACCAGCCCTCCATGTAACTCTCGCCCAGACCGAGCGAGCCATCAGCCAGCACCCGCGCATGGAAGCGCGGGTCAAGGATGTCGATGTCCTGCGGCTGGTCACCCCCGGGGGTGATACCGGCCTCCTGCAACAGCGCTTCGACACGTCGTTGCAATCCTGCATCCATCGCTGGCCTCCATGGTTTACGGGTGCGCGAACAACCCCTGGTAATCAGCAGCCACATGCGGCAGCAGCACCGCCGCCGGTACATCCACCGTCTGCGTGCCGTCCGAATACGGCCCCACCTGGTAAGGCGCGAACACGAAACGCAGCGCGCTGATCTTGCCAGCGGCATCCATTACCGGTTGGAACTGACTGAAGTTGGTCGGGTCCGGCGCGGTGCCTTCGTCGATCATCTTGGACAGATTGCGCACCTGCGCCTGCTGCAAACACAAGCTCTGCCGCGTGCGGCGACAAGGTAATGATGCGTTGCGCGGGCGTTTCCAGTGTAACCGTGTTACCGCGGCTGTCGGTGACGGTCAGCGTGGCCTGGGCGGTGGCGCTCAAAAAAAAGAGGGCGGCGAATAGCGTGAGCAATGCGGTGTGCTTGACACTCCTCTCCCACGAGCCGCGAAGAAAAACCTTTAACCACGAAAAACACGAAAGCCACGAAAAAATTACCGTTCTGCGCGAAGTTGCAGAATCCACCCTCCACCGCAAGTGTGGCAGCGGGGAGCTCTGGATTTTTCTTCGCGTCTTCGCGTCTTCGCGTGAGATGCTTTTCTGGATTCCCGCTTTCGCGGGAATGACGGCAATTCTTCTTCGCGCCTTCGCGTGCGACACAAGGGCGGGTTTGAAACCCGCCCCTGCAAGACCTGATCCCTGATGCCTGACAACCCCATCCCCACCCCAGCCCTCCCCTTGAAGGGGAGGGAGCTTTTCTTCTTCGCGCCTTCGCGCCTTCGCGTGCGACACAAGGGCGGGTTTGAAACCCGCCCCAGCAAGGCCTGATCCCTGATGCCTGACAGCCCCATCCCCACCCCAGCCCTCCCCTTGAAGGGGAGGGAGCTTCATCTTCTTCGCGCCTTCGCGCCTTCGCGTGAGATGATGCTTTTCTGACCTCTGATCCCCGATCCCTGATCCCTGATTCACCATTGCCCACGAACTCCGATCATGAATTGTGCGCCGCCGGTGGCGAAATCAGCGGCAAGCTGATAATCCTTGTTGAACACGTTATTAAATCGAGCGAACCATGTCAGTGTGGCAGCATCGGCGAGCGGTGGCGTCCATTCGGCAACGAGGTTGACGACGCCGTAACCACTGAGCCGCACGGTATTGGCGGCATCGTCGTAACGCCGACCGCTGGCGACAAGATTGACCGCGTTGTAAAACGCGCCGGACGTTTTGCTGACGGTAACGCTGCCGTGTGTTTGCGCACGACGCGGCAACCAGCGCCCCGTCTCATCGCTCTTCGGCGATTGCCGGTCGATGGATCCGGCAATATCAAAATCACGATAATTAACATGGGCGGACAGGGTGACGCCGCGCAGTTGTGCGCGGTCGATATTTTCGGGGCGGCACACGCCGGTATTGTGGTTGGCATTACGGCAGGTGTAAACAATCAAATCACGAACGCGGTTGTCCCAAACGGCAGCGCGCCATTCGCCACGCAAAGCGCCCCTGTTAAACGTGTGGCGCAGTCCCGCTTCGATGGTGCGACTTTTTTCCGACGCGAGATCGGGGTTGGCGTAGCCGGGAAAATAAAGATCATTAAACGTCGGCGCTTTGAATGCGCTGGCAACGCTGGCGGTGATTTGCCAGTTGGGCGCGATGCGATAACCGTAGTTCACGCCGCCGTTGGTTTCGCTGCCATACTGAGAGGAATGGTCGTAACGACCGGACAGTTGCAGCGAATGATCGTTGTGCCGCCAGCGGTAGCTGCCGGTGATGGAATCGGTGTTGCGTGTGTTCACATCGTAATCGGTGGTGCTGTCGAGCCGTTGCTCGTTGCGTTCAAGCGCAATCAGCAGTGTGCTGCCGGTGACCCACGCAGTGAGATCGAATTCGTTTTGCCAGAGGTATTGGCGCTCATGCGAACGGTAGCGGTGAATCTCGCCAAAACTCAATGTTCGTGAATCGTTGCGCATTTCGGAAAACTGCCAGCGCGTTTGCCAGAAATCGGTCAGCTTGTGTGAACCGGCAAGCCGCGTCTGGGAAAATTGCGTTCGGGTGCGATCATCGTCGGTGGGGCTGACATCAATTTGTGCGTCCATCGCGTCGCGCAAATAAGAGAGCGTGAGTTGGTGCTTGTCGTTAGGAACAAATTCCAGCGAGGCGTGTTGATGGTTGTTGCGATAGCCGTCACGATCCGGGTTATAGCTGAAATTATCGGGATTCGTGATGGCGTTGAAACCGCGACTGTATTCGGCGCCGGTGCCGACAGCCCAGCGGAAAAGACCGTGTGCGCCGGACACTCGTGCGTTGCCGATACAAGTACGGTACGCGCCGCAAGCGGTATCGGCGGTCAACGACAACGGTTTTGATGAAGCGCGCTTGGTGAAAATCTGAATGACGCCGCCCAGCGCATCGGCGCCGTACAGCATCGAAGCAGCGCCGCGCAGAATTTCGATGCGTTCGATGGCTGCCAACGGAAGGGTTTCAAGCGAGGACATGCCGGTGGACAATGAGGCGGTGCGCACGCCATCAACCAACACGAGGGTATGGCCGCTGTTGGCGCCGCGTAAAAAAAGGCTGGCGGTAGCGCCGGGGCCACCGTAACGGGCGATTTCAACACCGGGCTGACGCGCCAGCAAATCGGGAAGCGAAACAGCGCCGCTCTTGGCGATGGTTTTTTCGTCGATCACGGTGAGGTCGGCGAGTACATCTTCAACGGCAACAGGCGTTCGGGAAGTGGTGATCACAATGGTTAGCGGTTCTTCAGTGTCTTCCGCGTCCGACGCGGAGGAAGAAGGCATTTGCGCCCACGCGAAAGAAGAAAGCAGCAGCCCCTGTGCGAAAATCAAACGCCTGGCAAACGAAACAAACATCGGTTCCTCTGAATAGAGAAAATTGTTCTGTCGCTGTATTTTCGGAGGAACCGTAGATCGGAGCTGCGCGAGTAGCGGACGGCCTTAAGGAATAACCTTAGGCGCAGCTCAGAGTCTTCGGCGACGCCCTCCGCATCGCAACGACAACCGTTTCATGAGGCCGGTCTCCGGGCTTACCGGTTTTGACGATTCGCCTTCCCACGCCATCGCGCAGTGGCCTGTACGCCAACCCGCAGGTATCGGAACACAATGAAACCGGTGGGTTTGCGCTCAGGGCAAGGCGCAAAGCGCAGCGATACCGGGTCGTATCGCGAGCATTTGCAACGCCGCCTTGGGCGGAAAGACACGGTTTCATGTTTCGATACCTACGGGTTGGCGTACCTGGAATCGCCCACACCGGTTTACCGTTGCGGGGGCAGCCGCGGCTTTAACCGCGTTCCCGTTTCACCCTGGAAGTCGAACGACGCAGGGCACCTCATGAAAGGCATAAGTATAGGAGATTGTCTGGAAAAGGAACAGTGCCGACAAAAACCTTTCGGGTTTAGCATAAAACGGATTAGAATCATCCTGAGCGTTAACGGAACGCTCTTCAACGACAAACAGAGGCGATATGGAAGATTTCAGCGTCTTCGGCGCGTGGGTTTTTGCGTTAGCCCTTGTGGCTTTCGTAGCGGTAACGACCGTCGGTTTTATCCGCCGCGCCCGACAGATAAAAAAGATGCAATCGTTGATGGGCTCCGATACGGTGTCACTGCCGGGATGGACTGAAGGAGAAACCGTGCGCTTGCTGTCGTCCGCCGAACAGCCCGGCTTCTACACGCTGAGGCCGCGCTTCCTGAGCAGAATCGAAACCATCGCTTTTCATCATCTGAAAAGAGCGGTGCCGCAACATGAAGTTCTGGCGCACGTCCGTCTTCTCGACCTTTTCCAGTTGACTGCGGAAGGCGAAGACGAAAAGTGGCTGGAAGCGTTTCGCCGAATCGCTTATCTCGATGTGAGTTTTGTTGTTTGCGACGGCGATATGGTGATTATTGCCGTGGTTGACCTTGAAAATCCGACCGTCGCTGCGGACGAACGACTCACGCGCTTGCAACAAGCCAAAAAACATGCGCTGAAAACAGCGCATGTGCGCTATATCTCATTCGACCCGTTGCACCCGCCAACCGAACAGGAACTGCGGCAAATGGTGCTGAGTCCGGATACGTTGTTTGCGTGAGCGGGAATCAGGGATCAGGAATCAGAAAAAATCAAAACACCGGCCATTCGTGCGTGCCGGGAAATCGGTGAATAAAATCATTGTCACGCAACAGGGGCGAAAAAGTTTTCGCCCCTGCACGCTGATTCCCGATTCCTCAAAACGGAATATCGTCATCGAAATCGTCGGCGCTCTTTCCCGCGCCGCCTGCCGGAGCAGCGGATGGGCGTTGCGTTGATGATGGCGCGTTGTCGTTGAACGCGGCATCGCTGGAGCCGCTGCGATCACCGCTGCCGAGAAGTTGCATCCGGTCGCCAACAACTTCGGTGGTGTAGCGTTCGATGCCGTCTTTGTCGGTCCATTTTTTTGTTTGCAGCCGCCCTTCAATATAAACCGGGCGCCCTTTCTTCAGATACTCGCCTGCAATCTCTGCCGTGCGCCCGAACAGGGCAATGCGATGCCATTCGGTACGCTCCTGTTTTTCGCCGGTGGCTTTGTCGCGCCATTGGTCGCTGGTGGCGATGCTAAAGCTGCATACGGCGCTACCGTCGGTGGTATAACGCATCTCCGGATCGCGTCCGAGGTTGCCGATCAGAATGACTTTGTTGACTGAGGCCATGAGGGTTCCTTGTTCAGAAAGCAGTGAAAACAGGCATTATCCTACCAGAGCGGCATGCCTGCGGTAAAAAACTTATCTCCTGATTCCTGACCTCTAACCTCTGACCCCTGACCCCCTGATTGACTCCAAATCACCTGCCAACTATAATTGGCACATGAGCATTGAACTTTTCAAGACAGACCTTTTTGACCGCTGGCTTGACAATCTCCGCGATCGGCAGGCTCGTGCAAGGATTCAAAAGCGCATCCGCCGATTAAGTCTTGGCAATCCTGGCGACGTTAAGCCGGTAGGCGAAGGAGTGTCGGAAATGAAGATCGACTATGGCCCTGGCTACCGCGTTTATTTCATGCGTCGTGGGCCTGTGGTGGTGGTGCTTCTTTGTGGCGGCGACAAAAGCAGTCAGGATCAGGATATCGCCCTGGCAAAAATCATTGCTGTGCAGTGGAAGGAGGAACAATGATGGACGTAAAATTTAGCCGCTACGATACGGCAGATTACCTTAAAACTGAGGACGATATTATTGCTTACCTTGATACAGTCATGGAGGATGGCGACCCCGCTTTGATCGCGGCCGCGCTAGGCGATGTGGCTCGTGCCCGGAACTTTAGTCAGCTTGCCCGCGATGTAGGGATGACTCGCCAGGGATTAGACAAAGCGCTTTCCGGCGAAGGCAATCCGAGCCTCGCAACGGTTGTGAAAGTCGCCAAGGTGCTTGGCTTGCGCTTGTCGTTCGAACCTGCGCACTCATCGCAGGCTGTTTTTAGCAGCTAAGAATACCCGTTAGGCACGAGAACCGCAGTTTCAGGCCATCTCCGCTGGGGTTTGCAGAGCCTCGCCTTAATTCTGACCCCCGCCCTCTGATTCCTGATCCCTGATCCCTGATCCCTGCCCCCTCGGCGCGGTCAGGCTGGCGATCAGCCATACGAAGCTCAGTCCCAGGCACAGCGCGAAAACGGCCTTGTCGCCCCAATACTGCGCCAACGCGCCGCCCGCCGCCGCGCCGATAAACGCTCCCAGGAATTGCAGGCTCGAATAAACGCCGGTCGCCGTGCCTTTGAGCGCTACCGGCGCCTGTTTGGACACCAGTGCCGGAAGTGTCGCTTCGAGCAGGTTGAAGGCGGTGAAAAACACCAGAAGCGCCACCACCAGCCAAATCAGGTTTTGTTGCGAAAACATCAACAACGCCTGCGCCAGCAACAGGATAACGATGGCGCCGATGAACATCCAGCGCCCGTAATGCGGTTGGTCGATCCGGCGAACCGCCGGCAACATCAACAGCACCGAACCAATCAGCACCGGCAAATACACCTGCCAATGCGACTCAGCCGCCAGCCCGGCGGCGCGCAGGTCGAACGGCACTTGTACAAACAACGCCATCAAAATGGCATGAAGCGACAGGATGCCGATATTCAACCGCAACAGATGCGGGTCCATCAGCACCTTGTTGAAATCGCGCAGCTCAACCCGTCGGTCATGCGAGACTTTTTGAGGTTCGGGAATCCGGTAGCGAACCACCGCAAGCGCCACCAGCGCCAGCACGCCGGTCAACACGAAAATACCGGGCACGCCGATCCAGTTTTTGAGTACCGGCCCCGCCATCAACGACAGCGCAAATGTTGTACCGATCGTGATGCCAATCACCGCCATCGCTCGGGTGCGCACTTCCGGCCGCGTGAGGTCGGCGGCCAGCGCAATCACCACACCGGAAATCGCGCCCACGCCCTGCAATGTCCGACCAACCACCACCCAGAAGATCGTCGGCGCCCAGGCCGCCAGGAAGCTGCCTAGGGCAAAAATTATCAATCCGATATAAATCAACGGCTTGCGACCGTAGCGATCCGATGCCCAGCCGAACGGGACTTGCAGCAACGCCTGAGTCAACCCGTAAATGCCAAGCGCCATGCCGATCAGGAAACGGTTATCGCCGCCGGGGATCGTCTCCGCATAGAACGCGAACACGGGCAGGATGATGAACATCCCCATCATCCGCAAACCGAAAATGCCGGCGAGATTGATGGTCGCGCTGCGCTCGGCGGCCGTCATGTGCGGGCGGGGAGAAGCGTCTGGGGATGAGGGGGCGTCGGGCATAGGTTTAAGCCCTCCCCTTCAAGGGGAGGGTTTGGGTGGGGATGGGGTTATCAGGCATCAGGATTCAGGATTCAAAAAACCATCTTGCGCGAAGGCGCGAAGGAAAAGCCCCTTTTCAACGCTGAGGTTTACCCGCAAGCATGGCGTCATTGCGAGCGAAGCGAGGCAATCCAGAAAAAGATTTCGGTGAAGCATAACGCCAGATCGGAAAGTCGAAACGCAGTATAGTATCAGGTTCGCCATGCCATTTATGCTTCAACCACGAAAAACACGAAGGTCACGAAAAACTCTTTGTGTTCTATGCGTTCTTTATGGTTAATTTGTAGAGGATATTTCTCTCGCACGGAGATGCGGAGACGCGAAGAAAAAACTTTCGTGCTTTTCGTGTCTTTCGTGGTTAAAAAAGATTTGTTGACACACTATGGAATATTTACGGATTCGCGGCGCACGCACCCACAACCTCAAAAACGTCAACCTCGATTTGCCGCGTCACCAGTTAATCGTGATCACCGGCTTGTCCGGTTCCGGCAAAAGTTCGCTGGCGTTTGACACCTTGTACGCGGAAGGACAGCGGCGTTACGTTGAATCGTTGTCGGCTTACGCACGCCAATTTTTGCAGTTGATGGAAAAGCCCGATGTCGATTTGATCGAAGGATTGTCGCCAGCCATTTCGATTGAGCAAAAAGCGGCGTCGCACAACCCGCGCTCGACCGTCGGCACCGTCACCGAAATTCACGACTACCTGCGCCTGCTTTTCGCACGCGTTGGCGAACCCCATTGTCCCGACCATCCCGAACAAAAACTGGACGCGATGAGCGTTTCGCAAATGGTCGATGCCGTGCTGGCCTGGCCGGAAGACACGAGACTGATGATTCTCGCGCCGTTAATGGTCAACCGCAAAGGCGAACACCACGATTTGATCGACGCGCTGCGCGGTCAGGGTTTTGTGCGCGTGCGTGTTGATGGCGTCGTCTATGAAATCGACGCGGTTCCGAAACTCGCAAAGAACACCAAACACACATTGGAAGTTGTTGTTGACCGCCTCAAACTTCGCGCCGAATTCAAGCAGCGCCTTGCGGAATCGTTCGAGACTGCCTTGCGACATGGTGATTCACGCGCCATCGCCGTCGATCTCGATAGCGGCAAAGAACATTTGTTTTCGGCGCGTTTCGCCTGTCCAGTTTGCAATTACGCGCTCGCCGAACTGGAGCCGCGAATGTTCTCATTCAACAATCCGGTCGGCGCGTGTCCGAAATGCGATGGTCTTGGTGCTATCACGTTTTTCGATCCGCAGCGCGTCGTCGCGTTTCCGCATTTGTCGCTCGCTTCCGGCGCGATCAAAAGTTGGGACAAACGCAATCCGTATTATTTTCAACTGCTGCAAGGAATTGCGAAACACGCGAAATTCGACCTCGAAAAACCGTTCGACAAACTTCCGGAAAAAATCCGCCATCTCGTGCTTTACGGTTCCGGTAAAGATGTCATTCCGTTTCCCTATACTAACGAACGTGGCCGCACCGTCATTCGTGAACACCCGTTCGAGGGCATCGTCAACACATTGGAGCGACGTTATCGTGACACCGATTCCGCAGCCGTGCGCGAAGAACTGGCCAAGTATCTGAACGACAAACCCTGTCCCGAATGTCACGGCTCACGACTGCGGCGCGAAGCGTGTCACGTCAAAGTCGGTGATCGCGCCATTCATCAAATCAGCGCCGATTCGCTGAAAGACGCCACGCAATTTTTCAAGAACCTCCGCCTCGCCGGACAACGCGCCACCATCGCCGACAAAATCGTCAAAGAAATCACCGCACGCCTGTCGTTTCTCAACGATGTCGGCCTGGAATACCTGTCACTCGACCGCTCGGCGGAAACATTGTCCGGCGGCGAATCGCAACGTATCCGATTGGCCAGCCAGATCGGCTCCGGTTTGACCGGCGTGATGTACGTGCTCGACGAACCTTCCATCGGTTTGCACCAACGCGACAACGACCGCCTGCTCAAAACACTCAAACACCTGCGCGATCTCGGCAACACCGTGATCGTCGTCGAACACGACGAAGACGCGATTCGTTCCGCCGATGTGATCGTTGACATGGGGCCGGGCGCCGGCGAACACGGCGGCGAAATCGTCGCCCAGGGAAAAATTGAAGACCTCTGCAAAGCGCCGCGCTCGCTGACCGGACAATACCTTTCCGGCAAACGCGGCATCGAAATACCGAAACATCGCCACGCGCCAAAAAAAGACAAGTGGCTGACACTGACCGGCGCACGCGGCAACAACTTGAAAAACGTCACGCTGAACCTTCCGGTCGGTCTTTTCACCTGCGTTACCGGCGTTTCCGGTTCCGGCAAATCAACCCTGATCAACGACACCCTGTACCGCGCCGTCGCCTGCCACCTCTACGGCAGCGCACAAGCGCCCGCGCCTCACGACACCATCGACGGCCTTGAACATTTCGACAAAGTGATCGACGTCGATCAATCACCGATCGGTCGTACCCCGCGCTCCAATCCGGCGACCTACACCGGCCTCTTCACGCCGATCCGCGAACTGTTCGCGCAAGTCAAAGAATCGCGTGAACGCGGCTACGCACCGGGACGCTTCTCATTCAACGTCAAAGGCGGACGCTGCGAAGCCTGCGAAGGCGATGGCGTAATCAAAGTCGAAATGCACTTTCTGCCCGACATCTACGTGCCGTGCGATCTGTGCAAAGGAAAACGCTACAACCGCGAAACCCTGGAAGTTCGCTACAAAGGAAAAAACATTCACGAAATCCTGTCGATGACCGTCGAACAAGCGCATGAATTCTTCGCGCCGGTTCCCAACGTCGAACGCAAACTGAAAACCCTGCTCGACGTCGGCCTTGGCTACATCACCCTCGGTCAATCGGCAACAACACTCTCCGGCGGCGAAGCCCAGCGCGTCAAACTCGCGCTCGAACTCTCCAAGCGCGACACAGGGCGCACACTCTACATCCTCGACGAACCCACTACGGGCTTGCACTTCCACGACATCGAACAACTCCTCACCGTCCTCCACCGACTGCGCGACCACGGCAATACCGTCGTCGTCATCGAACACAACCTCGACGTGATCAAAACCGCCGACTGGATTATTGATTTAGGCCCGGAGGGAGGAGACAACGGCGGCAAAACCATCGCTAAAGGAACGCCGGAAAAAGTGGCGAAAGACAAGAAGAGCTTTACCGGAAAACATCTGAAATCGCACTTGCTGACAAAATGAATTTACCGCAAAGAACACATAGAGCGAAATGGCCCTATGTCCGCATTACGCCGCCCCGCTCCCTCGCCCGCTTCCCGGGAGAAGGGAAAGCGTTTGATCCCTTCTGGCTTAACTTTCTTTGTGTTTTTTGCAGTTAATTTGTCGCCCCTGAACAATTCAAATTTTCATTATTTCTGTAAGGCAAACGTCTTTGGAACGCTATTGCGATAGAAAAAGAGAACAAACATCAGGGCGTCAAAAAGCCTCAGCTTTCTGAGGATCATCCGCAGATTGTGCCCGG
>JAITMH010000005.1 GCA_031277445.1 Burkholderiales bacterium | reverse complement strand
TTCCTGATTCCTGACCTCTGATTCCTGACTACACCACCACCACCAGATTATCGCGGTGAATCAGTTCCGGTTCTTCCACATGTCCGAGGATCGCTTCGATTTGCGATGATGGCTGTCGCAGAATCCGGCGCGTATCAACGGCGTTATAGTTGACGAGTCCACGCGCCAGTTCCTTGCCGGTTTCATCGTAGCAACCAACCACTTCGCCGCGATCAAATTCGCCTTCGGCGCGGATCACGCCTATCGCCAATAAGCTCTTTCCTTCTTGCGTCAACGCTTTCACCGCGCCTTTGTCGAGAGTCAGTTTTCCCGCCAGTTGCAAGTGGTCGGCAAGCCATTGTTTTCGCGCAAGTAACGTTGCCGTTTTGGCGATCAATTGCGTGCCGATCCGTTCGCCTTGCGCAAGACGTGTCAGCACGTTTTTTTCACGGCCACTGGCAATCACGGTCGAAGCGCCGGAACCGGCCGCACGTTTGGCGGCGAGCACTTTGGTCAACATGCCGCCCTTGCTGATACCGGAACCGGCGCCGCCTGCCATCGCTTCCAGCGTCGGATCACCGGCTTGCGCTTCTTCAATCGACGTTGCGTCAGGATGTTGGCGCGGGTCGGCTGTGAACAAAGCGATTTGATCGGTCAGCAGAATCAGCACGTCGGCTTCAATCAGGTTGGTCACCAAAGCGCCCAGCGTATCGTTGTCGCCGACTTTGATTTCTTCGGTGGTGACGGTATCGTTTTCGTTGATGATTGGAATAACATCGAGCGCCAGCAATGTACGCAACGTCGAACGCGCATTCAGATAGCGCCGCCGATCGGAAAGGTCTTCGTGGGTCAGCAGAATTTGTGCAGTACGCAAACCCGATAGCGCAAACGCTTCCTCATAAGCGTGCGCCAATCCCATCTGCCCGACAGCGGCGGCGGCTTGTAATTCCGGTGTTGCGTGCGGTCGCGTCGCCCACCCCAGACGTTTCATACCTTCGGCGATTGCGCCTGACGACACCAGAACGATTTCCTTTCCGGCTTTTTTGAGTTGCGCGATTTCCGTTGCCCAGCGCAATACGGCTTCGTAATCAATGCCGCGCCCTTCATCGGTAACAAGGCTGGAACCGACTTTGACGACAATGCGGCGGGCGTCCGCCACGATCGAACGCTTCATGATGTTTCCCCTTGTTTGAGTTTCGACGATGTGTGCGCATCTATCGGTGTCGGCGTCAGCACCACAGGCGCGTCTTCTTTTTCCGCCTCATTTTCCATCTCATTTTCCATCCCCAACGACAACGCTTCCGCCGGATGTTCATCGAGCCAGTGCGAAACTGCCTGCATCAACGCAGCGCAACCGTTTCCGGTCAACGCGCTGATGGCGTAAACCGGCCCCGTCCATCCGAACGTCTGCACGAAATTAGCGAGTCGCTCGTCGCGCTCTTCGGAGGCTATCATGTCGATTTTGTTCAGCACCAACCAGCGCGGTTTGTGATACAGCGCTTCGTCGTAACGCCGCAATTCTTCAACGATTGCACGCGCTTCGCGCACCGGATCGGTTTCGGGATCGAACGGCGCCAGATCGACGATGTGCAACAGCAAACGTGTTCGTTGCAAATGGCGCAAAAATTGATGTCCCAAACCGGCGCCTTCGGCAGCGCCTTCGATCAGTCCGGGAATATCGGCCATCACAAAACTTTTGTCCATACTGACGCGGACGACGCCCAGATTCGGCGCCAGTGTCGTGAACGGATAATCGGCAACCTTCGGTTGCGCCGCGCTCACTGCGCGAATCAGCGTCGATTTTCCGGCGTTGGGCATGCCGAGCAACCCGACATCCGCCAGCACTTTCAATTCGAGATGCAAGCGCCGCGCTTCGCCTTTCTCGCCGGGTTGGAATTGTCGCGGCGCCCGATTGGTGCTCGACTTGTAATGCAGATTGCCCCAACCGCCGCGTCCTCCCTTCGCCACCATCGCACGCGCTTCATGGTGCGCCAGATCAGCAAGCGTTTCACCGGTTTCGGCGTCGCTCACCACGGTTCCTACCGGAACACGCAATACTTTATCGTCACCGCCACGCCCGTATTGATCCCTGCCGCGACCATTTTCCCCGCGCTCGGCGCGAAAGATTTTCAGGAAGCGGTAATCGACCAGCGTGTTGATGTTGCAGTTCGCCACCAGATAAATACTGCCGCCGCGTCCGCCGTCGCCGCCGTCCGGCCCGCCACGCGGAATGAATTTTTCACGGCGAAACGAGGCCGCGCCGTTGCCGCCGTCGCCCGCATACACTTCGATAAACGCTTCATCTACAAATTTCACGATTCCGCCCTGCGATAAAGCACAAATATTTCCGTATCGTCACCGTAACGACTTCCCGATTGCAGCACTTCAAAACCATCAAGCGCCGGCACATTCCACAAGTCCACTGTACCGTATTGCACCAGCAACAACGGACATGCTGCCGCAGCCGCTTCCTGTTCAGGAAGCGTTTTCACCTGCGCATAGTAATAAAAAATCGCCCGTTGCGCTTCGCCGACATCGCGGCTTGCCACGCAACCGTTCGCGGCGTAAGGCTGCAACATCTTCGCCACCACCTCATAACTGCGCCGCGAATCAACATACGGCATCCACATCGTCGCCACCAGCCCCCAAATCAGCATCATGCCCACCGCCCAGTTCAGCACCGCACGCTGGTTCGATTGCCGCGCCGGACGCACCAGCAGAATCCACAGAACCGTCAAAAACAACGACACCGACGCGCCGCGCAAGCGGAAACTTGGTTGATAACCCACTTCGGCGTCGCGGAACAATTCCGCCGCATACGATCCCAGACCGTTGATATACGCATCCCACCAGAAGAACCACAGCGCAATCGCGGCCAAACCGAAAGTCAAGATACCGAACCAGTCGAGTCCCGCCGAACCGCCACGCGGCAAAGTTTCGACCTCTATCGACGCCAGCAACGCCAACGGCGCCAGCAACACCATCGCTTCAATCGGTCGAATGTCCGGCATCAACAGCAACGCCACAACCCCCGTCGCTGCTACGCATGCAGGCAAAATCACCTGCGGCGTCCGAAAACCGCCGTTAAAACCACGCGCCCGAATCCACACCAACCACACAATCAACGGCCAGGCCGGAAACGCCATCCAGGGCAAGTTACGTCCCAGCCAGCCGAGATGCGCGACGATTCTTTGTCCGCTCCACCACACCAACGGGTTTTGAGCCGCCCACCATTGCGCGAACAATTCCGGAGAACGTTGATAAAGTCCCAGCGGCCACAACGCGCACAACACCGTCGCCAACACCAACGCAATCCCCAACGTCACCAGATACGATTTTTGCCGCCAGCCTGAATGCAGGCACGGCAACAACAATGCCGGCAACAGCAGCCAGAGCCAGGCCGCCAGGTTGTAAGAAAACGCGCCTGCCGTCAGCGCCACCCCCAGCAACACACCGGCAAGACCGGGACGCCGCAGCGCCAGCGCCAGCGCCCACATGCCCAACGCCAGCGCCGCCATCAACCCCAGTTGAGGTGACAGTTGGTGCGCACGTTCAAACAAGCCGACCGAACCGATCAGAATCAACATCGGCAACCAGCGCTGCACCTTGCCATCACCCTTACTGTGATAGCGGCTCAACTCATGCCCCGCCAGCGAGACACATCCCAGAATGACCAGCAACAACACCCCCGCCGCCAGCCGTGCCGCATCGTGCGGCGCAAGCCATGGCGTCGCCATCTGCATGGTCAATGCCGCCAGTTGCGCCACCAGCGGCCCATAAACGAAATACGGTTCGCCAATCAGCGATGGCGCCAGAAGATCGTGGGAGTTGACCATCTCCCAGGCAATGACAATCGTCCGGGCGTCCTCGCCCTTCCAGGGCGCGTGACCGACCAGTCCCAGCGCCACCCAGGCCAGACACAACAGCACCAGCCCCGCCAGCTTCAGCGTCTGCCATCGGCTGCGGGATACGCGAGCCTCAAGACTTGAGAGATGAGGAATGTCCAGTGGCATGGCGGTCAGGCATCAATTTCCCTATCTCCTTGTGGGAGTGGGGTAGGGGAGACACTTATTCCCCTCTCCCCTTGTGGGAGAGGGGCAGGGGAGAGGGGGCTTTCCATCGGCTGAAACATCAGATATCCGGGTCACTCAGAGTCGGCTCACACGTTCCCGATTATAAAGAGAAACCGGAACGAAAAAAGGCAGCACCGGCTGCCTTTTCATCGTCATTCCGCGTTGTTTCGCGCCGTTTCCCGCAGTTTTCCTTCTGCGGCTCAGGGCGCGACAGCAACAGACGTCCGCTTGTTGCCGTAACGCTGGCGGAATTTCTCGACGCGACCAGCGGTGTCCACAATCTTCTGCTTGCCCGTATAAAACGGATGGCAATTCGAGCAGACTTCGATATGCAACGAACGCCCCAGCGTCGAACACGTCTTGAACGTGTTGCCGCAACTGCACGTCACTTCAATCTCATTGTATTTCGGGTGAATATCGGTTTTCATCAATTATCCTTTCCGCGGGTCTTCACTCATTAAAGCCCGTTAACCATCGAGCCGCATGCAAACGCCATGCAAAAACCATCAAACCATCCGGCATTACCTCGTAGCACCGGAAAACGGAGTATTGTCCTCTGAAAACGGAGATAAAGCAAGCGCCTCAAGAGTGCCGGTGCTAACCCGGTACTGACCTGTTCACGCTTTTGCCCATTCGCACACCCGTCCGAAAAACTTGTATTAAAAAACGCACAAAACGAAGAAACCCTTCTCGGTTTTTTGTAACAAACCAATTAGGCGGGATAAACCATTACAAAATGTTGACTAAGCGGATGCCGGATAACGCATCGACGCATGAATTGACGAACCTGAACATTTATCGTCATCACCCGTTTTCTTCAGGAATAAACATCATGTTTGCCACTACTTTTACTCCCTCATCCAAAACAACCGCGACGTCGCTCAAGCGCTTTTCTCTCCGGCGTTTCTTCCTTGCGCCCTTTTGTGCGCTGATGCTCCTGTCGGTATTCAGCCTGTCCGCGCAGGCGCAGAGCGGTACCCCGTGGACTCAAACCACGTTCACTCCCGCAGATGTGGCCGCGCTTAACAGCAGATCGGTTTTCTTTGTCCATAACTCCGTGGGAGGCAACATCGTGGACGGCCTCAGATCCGTTGCAGCGACCCTCTCTATCACTAATGGCGTTACGTCCGGTGGACAGCCCTCCGCCACGGGGTTCACCGAACTCTATATGAATAACTACGCTGCCAGCACCGGCAATCCGATTCCGAATTTCAACCGGCGCCCCCTCGACAAAATTGCTTATTTTGAGACGTTGATGGACAACGGTGGCCGCAACGCGCAAATTGCGTTCCTCAAGTTTTGCTTCATGGACTTTGATGGCGACATGCC
>JAITMH010000163.1 GCA_031277445.1 Burkholderiales bacterium | reverse complement strand
AATACAAGGGGAGGCAATCTGCCGCCCGTGCCTTTGTGATCCCTGACCTCTGATACCTGAACGGTGGGCACGGCCTAACGGCCTTTGCCCACCCTACGGACCCCTGACATCAGGCACATAAACCGACGCGGAAGCGTGGCGCGTAAAATTCTTTTCGTTGTATGGCTGAAACGAAAGCATGCGGGTTTCGGCGTCCCATGAAAAATCAGAACAGGGCGCACAATACGGTTCATCCAGTTGTTCGATAAACGCCGGAATTTCTTCTGAAGGAATTTTTGCCAGGCGCAACTCCAACTGCAATCGAACCAGCCTCAAATAGGCATTATTATCGTGAAATCTTCCCGCCATATTATCAACAACCTTGTCAAGGCTTTGATACGCGATGTTGCCCAACATTTTGCCAATCGGGTTATAAGCCCAATTGATTTTCGGTTTATACAAATCAGCCAAAAGCACTCTTGCTTCATCGCGTTGTTCAATATAATTTTTCCAGGGAAGATCGACTAACGTAAGCCACGTCTCAAAAAGCGGAACAAGGTGATTGTTTGTTGCATTGAGACGATACACAGGAGGATTATGCGGCACCTCCGATAAACTTTTTTGTATAAATCTGAATTCTGCCTCAACTACTGGGCGTAGACGGGCTTGTTTGTGAGACAGCGGCGCCAACATTTCTCGCCACTCCGATGCTTGCGCTTCAATGCCCACGGATGGCGACGACAACAAAAAGCTCACCCCGATAACACCATTCGTCATCATGGTCACAGCGACCGCGCCTTCTGGCGCATTACTTTTACCTTCGAGGCTCCGGCGCCAGAGAGCCATATCTTGTTTAAAAAACGTTAACCCTTCTATGGCGTTTCCTGCCGCCACTTCCAGCACGGATTGTGCTATCAGCAACGTCTGTACACGCCTTACCAGAGGGCCTTTTTCTAACGCGCCCCAATCTTGGGCGGCTAAAGGGACCGCATAGTGAGGCAGCTCTTGCAAAAGACGATAGCGCCGGATAAACGTCTCGTTCGCCACCAACGTTTTCTCAAGGCGCTCTTTCTGGAAGCGAACGCATTCCAAAAAATTCGTTTTCTTGTCGAATTCGCAATCAAAAGCGGGCTTCACTTCCCGCCAGCGCAACTTTTCTCTTTTCTCCCCTTTCTCTTTAGACGGTTCTATCGTCACCTCCTTACCGTTGACGCTCTCCGATTTGATTTTTTCGATCTCCCTTCGACCCGCCTCAAAAATATCATCTTCTTCCGGCGCGTTAAAACCTGCCATCGCCACGAAGATGTTTTCGTTGTCCGGCACTTCTATCAGCGTCGTTTCAAGAAGCGCGAGGGCTTCATCGCTCAATGCCTCGTCACGCCAGTTGATCAATACCAGTAATGCAAAAAGCGGTACCGCGATGAGAAGCGTCCACTTTATGGTCTTCCAGAGAATATGTCCTATCCGAGATAGCATGATGGTTACTCCCAAAGATATTCGATATTGTATCGTGGGCGGCAATCCAGTAGAACCCCATCCCCACCCCAACCCTCCCCTTGAAGGGGAGGGAGCTTTGCTCCGCGTTCTCCGCGTGATGTAAAATGCTGGGATTCGCTACGCTCATCGCCAGCCTACGATTCTTCGTTTCGCGCAGACGATATTTTCTTCGTGATTTTCGTGTTTTTCGTGGTTAAAAGCTTTTTCCTCCGCGCCTCCGCGTGAAATCTACAACCGCCGATGCTGCAACGCCGGTAACCAGCCCCGCGTTTCATCAATCCGCGCCAGATCGACAGTGCCTGCCGCCACGCCCTCACCGTACGGCACGCAGGACACGACATGTCCCCATGGGTCGATCAGCATCGAATGTCCATAGGTTTCACGTCCGTTAGGATGGTTGCCGCCTTGACCCGAAGCAAGAACGTAGCACTGGTTTTCGATGGCGCGTGCGCGAAGCAACACTTCCCAGTGCGCGTGACCCGTCACTGCTGTGAACGCGGCGGGAACAACGGTCAACGCCACGTCTCCGAAGCTTCGATAAAGTTCCGGGAAACGCAGGTCGTAGCAAATCGACAAGGCCGTGCGCCCACACGGCGCTTCGAAGGTCACCGGCGCATCACCGGCTTCGATCAATTCCGCCTCATCGTACGATTCTTCGCCATAGGAAAATTTGAAAAGATGGATTTTGTCGTAGCGTGCGACACGTTCGCCGTCCGGCCCATAGACAAGGCAGGCGCTTCTGGCGCGTTGCGCGTCTTGTCCATCGGAAACACAAATACGAATCGGAACGCAACCGCCGATCAGATAAATCTTGTGGGTTCGCGCCATTTCTGAAAGGAAGCGCTGTTGCGGGCCATCGCCATCGCTTTCGTAAACCGCCAACCGCGCCGCCAACGACGCTCCCAATGTCCCGAAATGTTCGGGCAACAACACCAGTTCGGCGCCCTCTGCAACGGCAACTTCGATCAGACGCTTCGCCGTGACAAGATTTTCCTCAACCTCAGGACCGGACACCATTTGCACTGCCGCAACGTTCATATTTCGCATGACTTTCCTCCTGGCGAAGTTTCGGTTTAATTGCGTACACTTTTTCCCCTACCTCCCCCCTAGCGGGGGAGGGTGCCCCGAAGAGCCTGCCCCCGAAGCGCTTTTGATCGGGGGGGCGGGAGAGAGGGATATGCAGCCGTTTTTCCCCCTCTCCCCCGACCCCTCTCCCACAAGGGGAGAGGGGAGCAAAGCGCGGCATCTCTTTACAGGATTGTATCCGCTTAAACCAAAAACGCTCCAATGTATTTGCTTCTACTGCACGTGTTCCGCTTCGCCGGACGTTAACGTTTCAGACGGTGGAAGCCGCAATCCTTCGCGTGTTTTTTTCTCGACGGTCGGATCGTCCCATGAACCTTTAACCGTATATTCGTAGCTGAAGATTTTTTCGAAGGGGTTGCCGAGTATCATCTGCCCGACCAACGCGCCGACACCGACCGCCGCCGCGCCGACGGGATTGGCCATCAGCAGCACCGATGCTCCTGCCGCGCCCACTGACAAACTGTCGGTCAGGCTGGGTTGAACGTGTACGTTCAAATCCTGCGTTTCCTTGCCCAGATCGACGGTTCCGGTCAGTTTTACTTTGGCGGAAGCGCCGTTCATCAGCAAATCGGAGGTGTATAAAATACCGTCGTTGATCTCGGTGGTTCCGGTAATCGAATCGAAGGCGAAACCTTCGCTGAACACATCACGAAAATCCAGCGTGAGCCGACGCGGTAACGCTTGCAACGACAACACGCCCAACAAGCGACCGATTCCCGGCTCCATCTTGGTGAAACGTCCTCTGCCGACGCTCAGGGTCAGATGACCGTCGAGCGTGCCGAAGTCGAAATCGTTCGGTGCATCGGCCCAAGAGAGTGTTCCATCCAGACGCACGTCGGAGGCCATCACGCTTTTCGGCACACCGAAATGTTCCAGAAACTTCTCGGCGTCGCTGACTTGTGTTTCGATATTGATTTCGGTGCGCTGCTCCCGTCTGGCGGTACGCCACCAGCCGTTCGCCGTCACCGTACCGTCGGGATTGGACAGTACGACGTTTTTCATGTGCCAGTCGGTTCCGCGAGGTTCCGCCTGAATGGAAAGACGGCCTATGTTGTTTTCTTTATAAAAAAGGCGGTCAATTTTGAAGTCGAACTCCGGCCAGGGGTTGTTGCTGCCGGATGCCAATACGGTCTGGGCGCTCTGCTCTCCGCCATTCTTTTCTTCAACGCCTTCGATGAAACGTGCGTCCCAGGGCGACAATGCTCCCGTTTCGGGAAACACCAGGCGCGAGAAGTTTCCTTTCAGACGACCATTTATTGTTCCGCTGGTATCGGCGCGTTCCCAGGTAATGCGTCCCTCGGCTTCACGACTGGCGAGATCAATGTTCCAGATGCCCGTCGCCTTGCGCGCCGAGAGCCGCACATCATGCAACTGCCGTCCCAGCGCTTTCAAGGTTCCGATGTTGACGGTAACGTCGCCAAGCGTTAAGGCGGCGTCCTCATTGTCCGGCAATGTTTGGTACAACACACGCCAGGGATCAATATCAAAACGGGTCAACGCGCCACGCACCGACAGTCCGGGCGTTGACGGTATCGCAACACCGGTTGAATTTTCCGTTTCGCCAAAATGGATCTGCGCACGCTCCAGTTTCCATGTCGCACCATCAGGAACGCGCCTGGCGATAAGCGTCAGCGGTTCGCCTGAAGACCGGTAATTGATCCGCCAGCGTTCTTCCGTATTTGTTTCTTTTCCTGCCGTTGCCGTCGTTAGCGTATTGTGTACGATTCGCAACGGCGCCGTCGCCTCTGCTTCTTTCCCAAACGGTTCGGGCAATTCGATGGTTGCGCCCGTCAGCGGTGTTGTTAACGTCCAGTGCAATCCTTTATCGCTGCCGCCGATGTTGAGCGTCAACTGCCAGGGGGTCATGCCCGACAGGCGCTCAAGCAACGGCAGCGAATGGTTCTCGCGCAACACCGAAAGATTTGCCGTTCCCGTTCCCGTCAATGCAATTCCGCCGTCCCGCGATGTCAACGCCAGAGTTCCCGCCCCTCCCAGCGCTTCAAAATTCAATGCGTCCGCCTTGATGTCGTCCTCCGTAAAACTCACGGCGCCTTGTGCCTGAGTCAGCAACGGTACGCCCGGAATGTCGAGCGTGTTGCCGGCAAGGTTGAACGTGCCGCTGACTTTGCTCGCTTCATCGCCGTCCAGCGGGATATCGAGTTTCAGCGTCAGCGTGCCATCGCCTGTTGCCCGCGTCTCCGCCAGCATGTGATCGAGCCAACCGCCGACCGGACTTTCTTTGAGAAAACGCAAATACGTTGCAGCCGCGCCGCTGGCCGAACCATCAACCAGCAAGTGCGGATGGTCGGCGCCAAGATCGGGAATCACCGCTTGTGTCTGCCCTAACGCCGCATCAAAAATCGTGCCGCGTTTGGCCACGATGGTCAAACGTTCATTCTCAAAACGAAGATCGGCGTCGATCCCTTCAATTGCCGGCCATTCAGGGTCATACACCATTCGCACATTCGAGGCGTGCGCGTCAACCACAAAGCTGCCGTGCTTGCCTTCGTAAAATGGAAAATGATCCAGATCGCCTTTCAAAACCATTTCGGCGTGATTGGCCATGCCTTCCTTGAGACTCTCACGCAACCAGTCCCGAACATCGTCTCCGGCTACATGCGGAATGTAGCGATGCACACTACTGGCAACCACTTGTTGCAGTTGCGCCGTCAGATCGGCGGCACCGGCGCTGCCGTTGGCTTGCCAGGCGCCTTTGACCGCGCCCTCGGCATCGGCGTTGGAAAAACGAAGCGTGTCGATCTGAACGAGCAAGCCCCCCGGCTTGTGCGTCCAGCGCACATTGCCGTTCGCCGTGTCCAGCGACAACG
>JAITMH010000151.1 GCA_031277445.1 Burkholderiales bacterium | reverse complement strand
CCCACACAAAGTACAGCAGCAGAACGAACCACGTGCCGTTTACTACGCCGCGTCCATCCATCCCAGTAATCACCATCACCACTGCATGCAGCGTGTCCCCCAGCCACGGCGCCAACGCCCAGATCTGAGACAATACGTCAAACCGATAATAGTGGCCGTTCAGAAGTTGTGTGGGCAATCCAAGATGATAAGCCACATCATCAAACTGAAGTGTTGGCAGCCATAGCATCATTGACGCCAGTCCCGCCACCAACAATGCGGCAAACGCCATATGAGGTGCGCGCCGGGTAGCCAACCGCCAAGCCGCCCGTGTATCGTGCCACGCACGAAGAAGAGCGCGAAAACGACATAACACGGCCACTATCAAAATAACGAGGTAAACGCTTCGGTAGTGAACTGGCCAAGGCAACAACCAGCCCAAAGTGCCGCCGATCATCAACAAACCGATCAGCCAGGACAGCGCCCACCGGCAGCGCCCCAATCCGTTTGTCAAAAAAGAGCCAAGCGCTACTGCGGCAGCGCTCAATAATCCGGCGGTCAATACCACCACTGGCCCTAGATGAATCAGCGCCAGCGTTCCCCAAAGCAGGAGCAAAAGATTGCTCGGCGACCAATGTCGCCACCAAGCCAGCACCGCGCAAGGCACGCCAACCATCAACGCCATAAAAAATATTTCGATCGCGCGCCTTGGCACCCAGGCGCTTCTGATATCTGCGATTGCAAACCCTGCTGCTAACAACGCAGCACTTAACAAAAACAAAGTGATCGACAGGTGCGATAAAAAACGCTTCTTAAATGATGTTATCATTGTTCTTGACGCTCCGCCATTTCACGCCCGCCGTAAAAAAGTGATGCAATGGTCGTCGCGGAACGTTGGCGATGTCGTAGCCTAAAAACGCCAACAGCAATTGCAGCCCGACCAGTAATGACACCGCTGCCACAATAACCGTTCCAGCGGGCGTCGTCACACCCAGCGCTGCCGAATGCGTCCAATGACACACGCCGTAAACTCCACCGAATACAACAAGGATCACCCCAAGCAGCAATTCCAGAGAGGCCAGTGACACGTCGCGCAAAAAGTAGTTATAGAAAATACGCTTGAAAAAATTACGTGTTAATTTCCAAGAAAATTCCAAGAATACGTCCCTGACTCTGAGGTTGCTCACCTCGTCACCGTAGCAAGCGTCCATCGGCACGTCAACCACCACCGCACGAAACGTTCCCAACCGAAACAACATATCGCTCTCGAAAAAATACCGCTCACTGATACGTTCCAATGGAAGGCGGCGCGCAACTTCAGCATGAATGGCTGTGTACCCGTTGGTCGGGTCGAACAAGTCCCAATAGCCGGTTGACAGTTTCGCAAGCAGCGACAACATTGCATTCCCAAAAATCCGGCCTCGCGGCATTTGCTTGATTTTGGCAAGATCGTAGAAACGGTTACCTTTCGTGTAATCTGCGGTGCCCGTCAGGATCGGCATCACGAAATCCGGCAACAGTGCCGGTGACATTTGACCGTCTCCATCCATCTTGACGAGTACCGTCGCACCATCGGAAATCGCGGCACGATAGCCGCTGATAACGGCACCGCCAACGCCTTTGTTGTACTCGTGATAAAGCACTTTAACTCGCGGGTCACGACATTGCGCCTCAATAAGCGCCCCGCTTTTTTCAGGACACGCATCATCAACCGCATAAATACGCCAGACATGGCTGTCGATGACCTCAAGCACTTCCAAAATGTGGCGAGTTACTTTATAACAGGGGATAATGACCGCAATGCGGTGTTCGCTCAGTTGCATGTGATTTTCTGCCCATCAATATAGAGATACAAAAAAACGACCTCAACACCGCTCCTTGCCGCACGGGAAAGAGCGACGATACTCACGGCAACAAAATATCCCTGTTCCGCCTGTCGTCCGACCATTGGATTTGCGCGCTCCCCGAATCACCGTACCAGTCGGGCGCCAATATCTGGAAGCCGTCGATGATCTCGACGCGATCCTGTCGTCCGACCCGCACCGGAAAAGGTCCCTCCTCTGTGCTTTTCCAGAAAACGTAAAGACTTCCCGTGTCCGGATCGCCTTTCGCCAGCCTTTCGTTTTGCACGGCGTTCATCTCGCCGATACGCGAATTGTCAATCCGCGCAAACTGTCCGACGTTCATCGCCATTCCGTGATTGGCGGCATAAAGTGTAAAGGCGCCATAACCGGTCGCCGCAGGACGCGCCGGAACGAAGCGCACTGTTCGGTACCGCTGCGCCGCTTCGCTCCAGAAAGGGGACGCCAGCGGGCTTTTCCATGTTTCGGTTTGCGTCGCAACGCTTTCATGCAAGGCGCTACGCAATCCCATCGCTCGCGGCGACAAATCCGCATATTGCAAAACGACGATTCCCAGCAACACGCTTGTCCCAACCCACGCTCGTGTGTTTTGAAGCAACAGCGCCGCGCATCCCAGCAACAGTGCGTAATACGGCACCCACAGCAACCGCCCCGATGCCCGCACCATTTCCAGCATCTTCAAAGCAAATTTCGGCAGCGTCACTTCCAGCACAAGCTTGTCGTCCAGCATCACATGATTTGAAACCGCCATCGCCCACAGCGCCAGCGCTACCAGAATCAGCGGCCAATGTCGCGCCGCACGCGCCCGCGCCGCTTTCGAGAAAACCAGAAACAGCGCCGCCAACGCCACCAACAGAAGGCCGCCTGCGCCCAGATACGCATGCCCCTCGAACGCCGATTCCGGTGTCACCGGACGGGGCGGCAGAAAACGCGATCCCCAGCCCGGATTCCAGAACGCGTTGAGATTCGCTGCGTAACGCCCAAGCCCATAATGTTCGGTGTTGCCGGAGAACGATCCCAGCGGCACCGTGAAGTAACCGGCCAGCCACATCACCGCCAGCAGACTGAGCACCACCACGAAAAATTCAGCCAGCACCGCACGAACATCCGCCCAGCCGTAGCGCTGCAACATGCTCGCCGCCCATATTGCCAATACCAGATACAACAAATACGCATGCACCAGCGCCGCCAGACCGATCAGCGCACACCAGGCGAAAACCGTCACCGTCAGTGGCCGCAAATACAGAAGCAGCGCCGCCAGAATCAGCCAGTGTCCGACCAGCGCATAATGGCCGACCACTTTCAGCGTCATCACCGTGCTTGCCGTTAACAGAAGCGCCAACAGCAACCGCGCTTCCCAACGCTTCGTCACGCAGCACGCCAACAGCCAGGCGAACACGCCCTGCAAAATGAAACAGGCCAAAACCCAAATACCGAAATACTGAAACGTTGAAGGCAGAAAAGCGGCGAACAGCTTGAACAACAACGCGAACAACGGAATGGAATCGGTGAACACAATCGAAGTGCTCATTTCCATCCCGTAGCCACTGGCGCCCGGCGGCAGCATCCAGGGCTCGCCACGGAAAAAATGCCAGCCCACAAAAGCTTGCATCGGGTCGCCTTGCATCAGCCATTGAAAATTCGCCGGATGAAGCACCGCCGGCGGCAGCAGCAGGAAAAACAGTGCCGCACCCAGCACCCCGCCGACTACCAGCGCCAGCACGATATCGCGTCCCCGCAAGTCAGGCGGCGACGCTTGATAGGGCGGCATATCAAAGTCGGATGTCGTGTCAATATCGCGTGCGGTCGAAGAATAAGAAACGTGCATGTACCCTCCAGGAAGCCGTTAGCATAGCAGAGGTCAGAGGACGCCGCTTCGCGCCTTCTCCAACCGGCGCTTGCCGTTTTCGTGGAAATGACGGGGTTCTGATCCCTGATTCCTGACCTCTGCGCGTTGCCCCCTGATTCCTGACCTCTGATACAGATTCAGGTAAAATAGGAAGGTTACCCCTTGAGGAAGCGCTATGCTGACCGGATGCTTGGTGCCGATTGTCACACCGATGACGCCTGACGGCGTGCTGGATCTTGCCGCACTGAGAAAATTGATCGACTGGTACATCGTTAACGATGTGGCCGGGATCGTCATCGTCGGCACCACCGGCGAATCGCCGACGATTGATTTCGAGGAACACCACACGCTGATCAAGGCAACCGTCGATCATGTCGCCGGTCGCGCCCACGTCATGGCCGGTACCGGCAGCAACTCGACCGCCGAAGCCATTGATCTGGCTGCATACGCCAAAAAAGTCGGCGCCGACAGTTGCCTGTCGGTTGTTCCCTACTACAACAAGCCGTCGCAGGAAGGTTTGTACCGGCATTTCAGAACGGTTGCCGAAGAAGTCGATTTGCCGCTGGTGCTCTACAACGTGCCGGGGCGTACCGTTGCCGATCTGGCGGACGATACCGTGCTGCGTTTGTCCCAAGTGCCGGGCATCGTCGGACTGAAAGACGCGACCGGCGACATTGGCCGTGCGACCGAACTCATCAAGGCGTTGAACGAAGCCGGAAAAAAAGATTTCGCGCTTTACAGCGGCGACGACATCACCAGTCTGGCGTTTCTGCTGCTCGGCGGACATGGCGTGATTTCGGTGACCTCGTGCGTTGCGCCCAAACAAATTGTTGCGATGTGTCGCGCCGCTGCGCGTGGCGACATCGCCAACGCACGCGCCGCCAACGACACATTGATCCCGTTGCACCGGAAGCTGTTTGTCGAAGGAAATCCTGTGCCGGTCAAATGGGCGATGGCGCAGATGGGATTGATCTCCGCCGGTATCCGGCTGCCGCTGGCGCCGTTGTCCGAACCGTTTCATGAGCCGTTGCGGCAAGCGTTGCGCACGGCAGGTTGTCTTGCTTAACTCCCGTTTTTTTTGAAGGTTAAATAGAATGATTCGCTGTTCTGAAATGCGCATAGTGGTTGCCGTCGCGGTTGCGTTGTGGGTCTTGGCTGGTTGCAGCTCCATGAAAGACATTACATCCGGCAAACGTATTGATTACAAATCGACGCGCACAACGCCGTCGCTGGAAATTCCGCCGGACCTTTCCGCGCCGCAATACGATGATCGCTACGCCGTGACCTCGGCTTCCGACCTCGCCTCCCGCGACATGCGCGCCGAAGCTCGGCAAAGAGCGCTCTTGCCGGAAATTCCCCTCGCCCACATTGAACGCGCCGGTAGCGAACGCTGGCTGGTGGTCAAAGCTTCGCCGACCGATGCCTGGGAAGTTCTTCGGAAGTTCTGGATCGACATCGGTTTCGTCCTTGCCGAAGAAAAACCGTTGCTCGGCATCATGGAAACCGACTGGGCCGAAAACCGCGCCGAAATTCCGCAGGATATCGTGCGCCGCACCCTCGGCAGATACGTCGATTTTTTCTACACGACGTACAAGCGCGATAAATTCCGCACCCGCATCGAAAAAGGCAAGGAGCTGGACACCGTTGAAATCTACTTATCGCATCGCGGGATGGAGCAAGTGCCGACCGCCAAGATAGAAAGTTCCACGCCGGCCGCGTTTGCCTGGGCGCTGATGCCGCCCAACCCCGAACTGGAAGCGGAAATGCTGATACGCATCATGGCGCGTTTCGGCGCGACCGAAGAACAAGCCAGAACCCTCGTCACGCAAAGCGGCGACAACTCGCAACGCGCCCACCTGCTCAAAGAAGATGGCGGCGCGAAACTGATGCTCGCCGACGACTTTGATCGGGCATGGCGGCGCGTCGGTCTGGCGCTTGACCGAACCGGTTTCACCGTCACCGACCGCGATCGTGCGCAAGGCATCTATTACGTGCGCTATGCCGACCCCGACCTCCTCGCCAAAGCCGATTCCGGCGGCTGGCTGTCCCGGCTGGCGTTCTGGCGCAGCAAAGAAGGCGTGCGTCCCGAAAACTATCAAGTGCATGTTGCCGCCATCGGCGAACAAAGCGCCGTCACCATACTCGGAGACGCCGGCGCTGTGATTCAATCGAATGACACCGAACAAATCCTGACCGTTTTACAGGAGCAGTTGAGATAGTCGCCGCGCATTACCTTACCTCTCCCGCCCGGCGCACACCCTGCCCCCTTTCCAAAGGGGGTGCCGCCGAAGGCGGCGGGGGTTTGTCTCGGTCACTCTCTCCAGCTTTTGCAGAGTGGGCAAAGCGAAGCGTACCCACTGCAAGCATCTCCATGCCCCGTTTTCAGGAACCAACGCGATGCGGTTTGCTTCACTAGGCTCCGGTAGCAGCGGCAACGCCCTGCTCGTCGAAGCGGGCAATACGCGCCTGATGATCGACTGCGGATTCGGACTGCGCGAATCCGTGCGCCGCTTGCAGCGCCTCAACATCGAACCGGAGACGATTAGCGCCGTCTTTATTACCCACGAACACACCGATCACGTTGGCGGCGTCGTTGCGTTTGCCGGAAAATTTCAAATTCCCGTGTGGATGACTTACGGCACCTACACCGCGCTAAACGGCAAGCTCGACAAACTCGAACACCTGCACACCTTCGACAGCCACGCGACACTCGAACTCGGCGGCCTGCAAGTGCAGGCGTTGCCCGTGCCGCACGATGCGCGTGAGCCCGTGCAATTTATCGTCGGCGATGGTGCGCACCGTCTGGCGATGCTCACCGACATCGGCGCTTCGACCGCGCACATCGAAACACAAATCAGCGGTTGCGACGCACTGGTACTCGAATGCAACCACGACCTCGACCTGCTGTACAGCAACCCTTCCTACCCGTACCCACTCAAACAACGGATCAGCGGTCGCCTCGGCCATTTGCGTAACGAAGCTGCCGCCGCGCTGTTGGCCGCGATTGACCGCTCACACCTCCGGCACGTCATCGCGGCGCACCTGTCACAGCACAACAACCATCCCGATAAAGCGCGTTCCGCGCTGGCGCACGTTTTGAGTTGTGCGCCCGACTGGATCGGTATCGCCGATCAGGACGAAGGATTTGGCTGGCGTGGGTTGTAACGCCTGATCCCTGCTATGATTCGGTTTTCCGGTTTACGAAAGAGACAGACATCATGATGAAAGGCAAAGAACTCTATCGCGGTAAAGCCAAGACGGTTTATACAACGGATGATCCGAACTGGGTCATCATGCATTACCGCGATGACGTTTCCGCCTTCGACGGCGCCAAGCTCGCGCAGCTCGACAAGAAGGGCGAAACCAACAACAAGATTAACGCTTTCATCATGGGCAAGCTTGAAGAAGCCGGTGTCAAAACCCATTTCGGCAAGCTGCTGAACGAGCGCGAATCGCTGGTGCGCACGATGAAAATGTTGCCGGTCGAATGCGTCGTGCGTAATGTCTGCGCCGGTTCGATGAGCAAGCGCCTCGGCATTGAGGAAGGCACCCGCCTTCCGGAGCCGATCTTTGAGTATTTCTACAAAAGCGACGCGCTGCATGACCCGATGGTCAACGATGACCACATTCGCGTACTGGGCTGGGCCAGCGAAGACGACGTTCAGCGGATGCGTATTCTGACCCGCCGCGTCAACAAAATCCTGCAACCGTTGTTCGCCAACGCGGGCATCGACCTCGTTGATTACAAGCTCGAATTTGGCCGCGCCATCAACGATCCCGAAGGGCCGCTGCTTCTGGGCGATGAATTCACGCCCGACGGCTGCCGCTTGTGGGACGCCAAAACCGGCGAAAAAATGGACAAGGACCGCTTCCGCCGCGATCTCGGCGAGGTCATCGAATATTACCGCGAGGTGGGGACGCGAATCGGCGCACCGCTTTGATCCGGGATTGTTTTTGTCGATTTCCGGTTGCCCACTAACGCCCCTTGCCGCCCATGCCCACCAACGCCCCCATTGCCGCCCATCCGGTTGCCCGCTGGCTGATTCTGATCGTTCTTGCGGTTGGTGTGTATTTCTTCCACAGTTTTCTGGTGCCGATTCTGGCGGCGCTGATCATTGCTTTTGCGTCCTGGCCGCTGTACAGAAAACTGGTCGCTCGCTGCCGTGGAAAAACCTGGCTGTCCGCCAGCATTGCCTCATCTCTGGTGTTTTTGCTGATCGTCGTGCCGCTGGTCCTTCTGGCGTTTTATATTACCGGTGAGATTCAGCACGGGGTCACCTGGCTGGTTTCCGTCAATCGCCACGGCGCCGAAGCGCCCCTCTGGATAATGCAATTGCCCGGCGTCGGATCGTATCTGGCGGAATGGTGGAACGAAACGCTGAACCACCCGCACGCCATCAGCGAATTGACGCAACTGATCGGTTTGGGGCAACTCGCCAATATTTCCAGAATGGTGATCACGTTTGGCGGCCAGTTGTTTTCGGTTCTGCTTGCGCTGGTGTTCATGGTCATCACGCTGTTCGTTGTTTACAAAGACGGACAC
>JAITMH010000114.1 GCA_031277445.1 Burkholderiales bacterium | reverse complement strand
CCCACCACAGCCGCCGCCTTCCGCCGCAACAGCGATTCCGGCCACGGGCATCGGCGTTCTTGCCGCGCTCGGCTTGCTGTTGGCGGGATTGGGCTTTGCTGCGTTGCGACGCAGAACGTAGGTTGGCCTCACGCGAAGGCGCGAAGAAAAAACCTTAACCACGAAAAACACGAAAGCCACGAAAAAAACTGTCATTCTGCGCGTAGTCGCAGAATCCATAAAAAGCGCCTTACGCGAAGCCGCGAAGAAGAAAGGCGTCATTGCGAGCGCAGCGAAGCAATCCAGAAAGCACGTTACGGGCGGCAGGTTGCCGCCCCTACGCCAAAATCGTCACGCCTTGCTTGTAAGGGAGGCAATCTTCCTCCCGTTTACATATTTCTCCGCGCCTTCGCGAGAGATATTCTTTGCGCTCTTTGCGGTTAAATCATGTTTTTGGATTCCCGGTTCTGCGACTTCGCGCAGAATGACGCGCTTCGCTTGTCCAGGCCACTCGCTTTTCTGATGCCTGATCCCTGATCCCCGCCCCCTGACTACCACAACAACCGCACTCCCAACCCGACAAAAACCGCACCGGCGAGGCGATTGAGCCAAAGAGCGATTCGTGGGTGACGCGCCAATCGCTGGCCGAGGCTGCCAGCGAGAAACCCGATGGTTGAAAAAATCAGCACCGATTGCAGGGTGAATAGCAACCCTAGCGACGCCAGTTGCAAACCAACGCTGCCGCGTGCCGGTTCGACGAATTGCGGCAGGAAGGCCAGAAAGAAAACGATGACTTTGGGGTTGACGCCGTTGGCGATCAACCCGCGTGTGAACAGCGTCGGTGCGGCAGCTTGTTGAAACGCTTGCGTCAATGAAGCCGAAGGTGTTTCGGCAGAAATCGTGATCGGTTCGACGGTGCGCCGCCAGGTGCTTTTCAGTACGGTGACGCCAAGCCAGATCAGGTAAACGCCGCCGATGACCCGCAACGCTGTGAAGGCGTGGGGCGAGGCGGCGATGACGGCAGAAACGCCGAGCACGGCCAGCAGCGTATGGCTCAGGCAGCCGAGGGCGCAGCCCAGCCCGAAGGCGACGCCAGCGCGGCGACCACGCGCCATGCCGAGGCTGACGACCATCAGGTTGTCGGGGCCGGGCGCGAGCGTCAACAACACGGCGGCAGCGAGAAACAGCAGCGATTGTTCGAAACCGAGCATGTGCGGTTTGGCGAAAACGGGGTTGTCATTATAGCGGGTGGGGGGCGGGAAAGGTGAGCGAGTAGCCCGGACAAGCGAAGCGCCGTCCGGGGATCGTTTTGCCTCACGCAAAAAAGCGTTAACCACGAAAAACACGAAAATCACGAAAAGGCTATGGTTGGCCTCACGCGAAGACGCGAAGGCGCGAAGAAAGGAGGGCGTCATTGCGAGCGAAGCGAAGCAATCCAGCAGAAACAACCCATCCCCATCCCAGCGAGTAGCCGGGACAAGCGAAGCGCCGTCCGGGGATCGTTTTGCCTCACGCGAAGGTGCGAAGCCACGAAGAAAAATACCCCCTTCGCGCCTTCATTCCCGCGAAAGCGGGAATCCAGAAAAATGTATTTGAAAAGACGTAATCCGTATATTTTTGCCGATGCAAAGATTTTGAAGTTTGATGTTTGGGAAGGACTGGATTCCCGCTTTCGCGGGAATGACGGAGTTCTGATCCCCGTCCCCCATCCTAACTCCCGCCTTCGCGGGGGAAGGGGTTTGCGCGTTCGTGTTTTTCGTACCTTTCGTGCCTTTCGTGGTTAAAAAAGGTTTTCTCCGCGCCTCCGCGTGAGAATTTCTTTGTGATCTATGCGTTCTTTGCGGTTAAAATGCTCTGGCGTTTTTATTTTTGCATTTTTATTGGTCATGAAAAAGTTGTACCTGCGTACTTTCGGGTGCCAGATGAACGAATACGATTCGGCGCGTATCGCCGATCTTCTCGCGGATGCCGAGGGCTTGGCGTTGACTGCGCGTCCCGAAGAAGCCGACATCATTCTGTTCAATACCTGCTCCGTGCGCGAGAAGGCGCAGGAGCGGGTGTTCCACGATCTGGGGCGTGTGCGCCTGTTGAAAAAAGACAAACCGGAGTTAATTATCGGTGTCGGCGGTTGTGTGGCGTCGCAGGAAGGCGAGGCGATTGTGAAGCGAGCGCCTTACGTCGATGTGGTGTTCGGGCCGCAGACGCTGCATCGGTTGCCGGAATTGATCGCGGCCAAGCGGGCGAGCGGTCGGGCGCAAGTGGACATTCGTTTTCCGGAGATCGAAAAATTCGATCATTTGCCGCCGCCGCGAGTCGAAGGCGTGTCGGCGTTTGTGTCGATCATGGAAGGTTGCGGCAAATACTGCACGTATTGCGTGGTGCCATACACACGCGGCGAAGAATTTTCGCGCCCCTTTGAGGATGTGCTGGTGGAAGTCGCCGATCTTGCCGATCAGGGTGTGCAGGAGATTACGCTGCTGGGACAGAATGTCAATGCCTATCGTGGTAAAAGAGACGGCAAAAGAGGCGACGCTGCGGAGACGGCCGATCTGGCGGAACTGCTCGAATATCTGGCGGACGTTCCGGGGATTGAGCGCTTGCGTTATACGACCTCGCATCCGTGCGAAATGTCGGCGCGATTGATCGAGGCTTACGGCAAGGTGCCGAAACTGGTATCGCAATTACATTTGCCGGTGCAGTCGGGTTCCGACCGCATTCTCGCGGCGATGAAGCGCGGCTACACGGCGCTTGAATACAAATCCATCGTGCGCCGCTTGCGGGCGGTGCGGCCACAGTTGTCGCTGACATCCGATTTCATTGTCGGATTTCCCGGCGAAACCGAAGCCGATTTCGAGGCGACGTTGAAGCTGGTGCGTGATGTAAAATTCGACGGCGCGTTCAATTTTATTTACAGCTCGCGTCCGGGAACACCGGCGGCGGAGCTTGATGAGCAGGTGCCTCGTGCTGTGCAGCAACAGCGTTTTGAAGCATTGCAAACATTGCTTGACGCGCAATACCGGGCATACAGCGAAACGATGGTGGGATCGACGCAGCGCGTGCTGGTCACAGGTCCGGCGGTGAAAGACCCGCAGGAATTACAGGCACGCACCGACAACAACCGCGTGGTGAATTTTGCCGGTGATGCGACGTTGATCGGTCGTTATATCGACGTGACCATCACGGCGGCGCTGCCGCATTCGCTACGCGGTGAACGGGCGGCGGTATGAAAATGGATTTGAAAGATTCAATTGAGAACGGAAAAATGCGAATGAAAATACGGTGGGGTGTGTTGGTCGGTGTCTTGTGGTTGACGGCGTGTGCAAGCTCCGGCACGTTGCCGGAAAATGAAACGGTAAGCGCTGGAAGTGAAGCACCGGCGGCCAATCAGAACAGCGGCGAGGCGGGAGAAGCGGAAAACGCCGGTGGCGGCAACGAGGCTGCCGGAAGACCCGGCGCCAGACCTTCCGGCAGAGAGCCGCCGTTTGCCAAGGTGATCGAGGACGCAACAACGCTCGACGGTTTTTTAACGCTTTACCGAAAAGACGACAAGGTGTGGATCGAGTTGATGCCGGAAGATTTTGGCCGATTGTTTTATCTTAAATCGAATCTTGATCGTGGCATTGGAGAGAAGCGCTTCTTCGGCGGCATGATGACTTATCCGGCGGGTGTGCAAGGCGTTGTGCAGTTTCGCAAGGTCGGGCGGACGGTGCAGATGCTCGAAAAAAACATGGTCTATACCGCCGCGCCGGAAACGCCTGAAGCGCGGGCAGTGGCGCGTTCGTTTTCAGACAGTTTGCTGGCAAGCGCACCGCTTGCATCGCAGCCGCATCCTGAACGCGGCTCGATACTGGTTGAGGCGAATGCGTTGTTCGTCAACGACATGCCTGCTGCGGCGCATGTGCTTGAACAGGTTTATCGGCAAAGTTATGCGTTTGATGCACGTCATTCGTTTCTTGCCGACGCGAAAGCCTCTGAGGAACTTTTGACTTTTGATGTTAATGCACATTACGCGCTGTCCCGAATTGCAATGCCGCCGATGAGACATCCCGGTGCAGAACCTGCCCCGACCCCGCCGCTACCGGGCGGTGTTCCGACATTGCCGACGGTGTTGCCGGATGTGCGCAGCCTCTTTCTCGGGTTCCATTATTCGTTGGCGCCATTACCGGAAACGCCGATGAAGCCGCGACTGGCGGACGAGCGTGTCGGGTTTTTTCTGACGGAAAAGCTGGATTTCACCGACAACGATGCACGGTTGCCGATTGTTCGCGTGATTCACCGCTGGCGGCTTGAGAAGAAAGACCCTGGCGCAACGCTTTCCGAACCGGTGATGCCGATCACGTTTTGGCTGGACAGAACGATTCCGTTACGTTACCGTCAACCGATTCAGGAAGGTGTGCTGGAATGGAACAAAGCGTTTGAGCGTATCGGTTTCAAGGACGCGATTCGCGTCGAGATTGAACCGGATGATGCGACGTTTTCAACCAGCGATTTGTTACGCCCTTCCATCCGCTGGTTGACAACGGCGAAAGCAGCGTTCGGCGGCATCGGCCCTTCCGTCGTTGATCCGCGCACCGGCGAAATTCTTGACGCCGATATCGGACTCGACGCCAGTCAGGTGCGGGCTGTGGCGTCGATTTTCAGCGAGGCGATTGACAGCGCTCAGGCGAATGAAGTGATTTTTGGAAAAACAGGCGGCGTGTCGCCGGAACATGCGTGTATGGTTGGCACGACGGCGATGCAGGAAGCGCAATTCGGCATGTCGTTGCTGGCATTGCGCGGCGATGTTGTGCCGGATGATGCCGAAACGCAGCGTTTTGTTTTCGATTTTCTGAAAAGTATCACGATGCACGAAGTGGGTCACACGCTCGGTTTGCGACACAATTTTCAGGCGTCCACTGCTTATAGCGAAGCCCAACTGGCGGACAAGGCGTTTACGGAAGCGCATGGACTTGGCGGTTCGATCATGGAATATTTACCCTGGAATCTGGCGTTGTCCGGTCAGCCGCAGGGCGCGTATCAAATGACGACGCTCGGGCCTTACGATTATTGGGCGATTGAGTACGGTTACAGCACTTGGCCGGAAGACGAAGAAGCGGAAGCGTTGGTGCAGATCGCGCAACGCGGAATCGACGATCCGAGATTGGTTTATGCGACCGATGAAGACGCGATGTTGTCCGCGCTTGATCCTGAGGTGAACACCAACGATCTGGGAGATGATCCGCTCGCGTTTGCGCAGAAACGGATGGTGCTTTCCAAAGAACTGTGGACGCGCAGCGAAGCGATGACGTTGCCCGAAGGCACACGCTACGCTTTGTTGCGGCGCAATTTCACTCGTGGGATGAGAGGCGCGGAACAGGCGGTGACGTTTGCGTCGCGCTATGTTGGCGGCGCACATTTGCGCGCGGTGCGCGCAGGTGATGCGGTTGATCCTTTAACGCCGGTGGCTGCGGCGCGGCAGCGTCAGGCGCTACAATTTTTGGCGCAAGAAGTGTTGTCGGCGGACAGCATTGCATTCTCGCCGGTTTTTCTGCGCCATCTGGCGGCGAGCGCTTTCGACAGGCAAAACGCGGAGACGCTGGGAGCGCCTGCGGTGACGACGGATGTGGCGGTCGATCAAATGGTGTTAGCGTTGCACAAAAGAGCGCTTGATCCGTTGTTGAGCGAGCGGACGGCGCAGCGCTTACTGAACAATCTGGCGAAGAGCGCGACGGGTGATGATGTGTTGACGCTCGGCGAATTGCATGCGACGTTGCGGCAAGCGATTTGGAGCGAACTGAAAGACAGCGGCGACATTTCGCTGGTGCGTCGCAACTTACAGCGCGAACACGCCCGCCGAATGGCCGCTTCGTTGCTGGCCGTGTCGCCGACGTATCCAGCCGATGCCCGTGCATTGCTTCGTCTGGAAGCGGGACAACTCAAAGCGGAGATTGAAAAACGGCAGGCGCGGACGCAGAAAAAAGTGGCGCCGGAAATCATCGCGCATCTGGAAGAAATAAGGGTATTGCTGACGCAGGCGCTGCAAGCGCCGATGGCGCGAACAACGCCTTGAGAAATCGCGCTGTGTGAAAACGGCGGGAAAGGAAACCATGAGCAGAAAAGGGAAGGAAGAAGCGGCGGCTTCGGAGCTTTGCATCGAACTGCCGACGACGGGAAAAAGGCTGCAATATTTGTGCGGGCCGATGGAATCGCACCTGCGGGAAATTGAGACGGCGCTTCGGGTGACGCTTCAACACCGCCACGGAACGTTTCGTATTCGTGGCGCGGCAGACGACACGGAACGTGCGGCATCGGTTTTGCAAACTTTATATGCGCAAGCTAAAAAATCGTTGAGTCTGGAAGAAGTGCAACTGGTGGTGGTGGAAAATGCAGTGAAAACAGCGGTAGAGAATGCGGATGGCGCGATGGCGTCGCCGCCGACAGCGGTGACACGTTTGCACACACGCAAAACGACGTTGAAAGCGCG
>JAITMH010000109.1 GCA_031277445.1 Burkholderiales bacterium | reverse complement strand
TGCGCTGTCCGCTGTTAATCGGCGGCGCCACCACATCGCGTGTCCACACCGCCATCAAAATAGCACCGCACTATCAAGGCGTCACCGTCTATGTGCCGGATGCATCACGCTGCGTCGGCATCGCCTCCCGATTGCTGTCAGAAACACAACGCGATGCTTTTGTCGCCGAAATCACCGCCGATTACATCAGGATTCGTGAACAGCACGCGCAGAAAAAAGGTGCAACACTGATTCCGCTTGAACAAGCACGCACCAATGCCTTCAAACCGTCGGTTAATTATGCGCCTGTTGCGCCGCAAAAACCCGGGCGACAACTTCTTGCCGATGTGCCGTTAGAACAACTTGTTCCTTACATCGACTGGTCGCCGCTTTTTCAAACATGGGATTTGCCAGGCAGTTATCCGGCGATTCTCGACGATGCTACCGTCGGCGAACAGGCAAGACAGGTTTTCGCCGACGCGCAAGCCATGCTGAAGAAAATCGTCGATGAGCGCTGGCTGCGTGCCGCTGCTGTGTTTGGCGTATGGCCTGCCTGTCGTGACAAAGACGACATCGTGCTCGACGACGGCGCACGACAACTGCGCTGGCCACTTTTACGACAGCAACAACAACGGCCAGCGGGCAAACCCAATTATTGCCTCGCCGATTTTGTGCGCGCTCAGGAAGAAGGCCGTGATTACATCGGCGCTTTTGCGCTCACCGCCGGTCTTAATATCGAACCGCAACTTGAGTGTTTCCGAAAAGCGAACGACGATTATTCGGCGCTGATGCTCAAAGCACTGGCCGACCGACTCACCGAAGCGCTGGCCGAGTGGTTGCACCGCGAAGTACGCACCCGTTACTGGGGCTACGAAAAAGCAGCAACATCGGTCAACATAACGGCGTTATTGAAAGAGCAATATCAAGGCATCCGTCCGGCTCCAGGCTATCCGGCCTGCCCCGAACACAGTGTTAAGGCCACGCTGCTTGATTGGCTGAACGCCTCCGAGATCGGCATGCGCATGACTGAAAATTTCATGATGCTGCCCGCGTCTTCCATTTCCGGTTTTTATCTGGCGCATCCCGATGCGCGTTATTTCGCCGTCGGCACGATTGGCGACGACCAGTTACGCGATTTTGCGCTACGCAATAACCTCGATGAGGCCGTAGCGAAAAAATTGCTGGCACAAAACATTTTAACCGCAAAGAACGTGTAAGTCGTGGTGAGCGAAGCGAACCGCGACGGGTCGGTTTCACGCGGAGGAGTAAAGGAAAGCAGCAAACCCCCGCCCGCCTTCGGCGGCCACCCCCTTTGAAAAGGGGGCTTTCGGATTCTCCTTCGCGCTCTTCGCGTGAGATAAAACCATGATCTGACCTCTGATACCTGATTATAATAGACCCCTATGAAAACACCCCCACAGTTTCCTCCTCTCATTCCGGTCATTCTTGCCGGCGGCAGCGGTCAGCGCTTGTGGCCGTTGTCGCGCACTGAATATCCCAAACCGTTTCTGGCGTTGCCTTGCGGCGGCACGCTGTTCGGTAAAACCGTTGCCCGCGCCGCTGCGTTGTCCGGCGTGGAAACGATTCTGACCGTCACCGCTGAACCGCTTCTTCCCATGACCCGTTCGTTGGTCGCGGAAGCGTTATCGAACGCAAAGAACACCATTCAAACTTCGTTTCTCGCCGAACCGGAGGGCCGCAGCACCGCCGCCGCCATCGCCATGGCGGCATTGTGGGCGCGCCAACATTACAACGAGAACGCCGACGATGCGGTTTTGCTTGTATTGCCTGCCGATCATTTGATTGAAAATCAGGATGCGTTTGCCGCTGCCGTCCACGCTGCCGTTGCGTGCGCGGCACAACACAAGCTCGTGACGTTCGGCGTTTCACCGACACGCATCGAAACCGGTTTCGGTTATATCGAAGCAGGAAAACTTTTGCAGCGGGACGGCTCTGCCGACGCTTTGCCGTCTTACGAAATCGTCCGTTTCATCGAAAAGCCGACGGAAGCGGAAGCGCATCAACTGATCGCGCAAGGTCGCGTTTTCTGGAACGCGGGAATGTTTTGTTTTCGTGTCGGCGATGTGTGTGACGCCTTTGCGCGCCACGCCGAAACGCTGTGGTGCGCAGCGCAACACGCCTGGCAAAAAACACTCTCGCCGCAACCCGATGTCCGAATGCTGGAGCAGGCTTCGTTTTCGCAACTCCCGAAAGCTGCTTTCGACCATGCAATCATGGAAAAAACCGGCGACGGCGCTGTTGTGTGCGGCGCGTTCGATTGGTGCGACATCGGTTCATGGACAGCATGGACGGATCGCGTTACCGAAGACAGCGACGGCAACCGCCTGCATGGTGACGTGATCGCGCATGCCAGCCGTAACACGCGGGTCTATGCCGAGAGCCGTTTGGTGGCAACGGTTGGCGTTGATGACTTGATTGTTGCCGAAACCGCCGACGCCGTATTGGTCGCGCACCGCGATCATGTGCAGGATGTACGCGCCGTGACCGCGCAACTCGCCACACGCGGCGATGCCCGCTGCCGTGTTCCGAACACTGTCCATCGTCCATGGGGACGCTACACGGTGTTGCACGAAAGCGCCGACCTCAAGGTCAAAGAAATCGAAGTCGCGCCGGGGGAAGCTTTGTCGTTGCAACGCCATCAGCTCCGAAGCGAACATTGGGTCGTTACGCAGGGAACCGCCAAGGTGACATGCGGCGAAGACAGTTTCCTGATACAACGCGACGAATCGACTTTCATTCCGGCAGGCGTCAAACACCGGCTTGAAAATCCGGGAGAAACGCCTCTCGTGATTATCGAAGTGCAGTGCGGCAGTTATTTCGGTGAAGATGATATTGAACGTTTTGATGATGCGTATGGTCGTGCGGAGCCAAAAACAAATTCTTTTTAACCACGAAAAACACGAAAGTCACGAAAAAAATAGCTGTCATTCTGCGCGTGTCATCCTGCGCGTAGTCGCAGGACGCAGAATCCATAAAAACCGCCTCACGCGAAGCCGCGAAGAACACGAAGCTCCCTCCCCTTCAAGGGGAGGGCTGGGGTGGGGATGGGGTTTTCTGGCCCACGCGGAGGCGCGGAGAGCGCGGAGAAAACCTTCAGCCACGAAAAACACGAAAGTCACGAGAAAATGGCCATCTTTCTGCGCGAAGTCGCAGGATCGTAGGCTGGCGATGAGCGCAGCGAATCCCAGCGCTTTGCCTCACGCAAAGCCGCGAAGAAAAATACTCCTCTCGCCCCGTCATTCCCGCGAAAGCGGGAGTCCAGAAAAGATGTATTCGCAAAGACGAAATCCGTGCGTTTTTGTCGATACCATGGTTTAGAAGTTTGATTTTTTGGAAGGACTGGATTCCCGCTTTCGCGGGAATGACGGAGTTCTGATGCCTGACCGCCCCTTCGCGTGAGGTGGGATTGCGGGCGAGACGCCCGCGCTCCTTTCTTTGCGCTCTCTGCGTTCTTTGCGGTTAATTTTTCGTGACTTTCGTGTTTTTCGTGGTTAAAAAAGCTTTGCGGTAAAATAATTCTTTTCACCAAAACCGAATGACTTTCTTGCT
>JAITMH010000088.1 GCA_031277445.1 Burkholderiales bacterium | reverse complement strand
TGATCCCTGACCTTTGATGCCTGATAACCCCATCCCCACCCCAGCCCTCCCCTTGAAGGGGGGGGAGTTTGCGCCTTCGCATGAGGTGGTGTTTCTTTGCGTTCTTTGCGTTCTTTGCGGTAAATTTTTTCGTAATTTTCGTGTTTTTCGTGGTTAAAAAGCTTTTTCTCCGTGCCTTCGCGTGAGGCAAAACGCTGGGATTGCGCTACGCTTCATCCCAGCCTGCCTGCTAAATCAGCGCACCCGTTTACCGGAGTACTCTTCTTCGATGTTGTCGCGGAAGAAGCTCCAGGGCGACGAGGCGCCGATGAAGCGTCGCCAGACATCCGCTGAGATGTGTTCAAAAACGAAGGTACCGGAAGTCAGTTCGACGGTGAGGCGGCGTTCTTTTTCATCGTAACCGGCGGCTCTTAACGAGCCGCCAGAGAGTTTTTTCATTTCAGCCATATGCTGTTTTGTCGCCCGATCAGGAGCTGCGGGAGGAAGGCGTTAGCGCTTTCCAGGCCAGGGCAACGGTCACTGCCGCCATGATGACTTTGATGATTGACACCAGCAAGAACGGATGGAGTCCGATCAGGTAGGCTTGTTTCAGGCCGATTACCGGGGCGAGCCACATCAGGCCGAACACATAGAGCAGCGCGTGGGCGGCGGCCATCAACAGCAGGCAGCTTCCCAGGTTCCGGCCAAAGCCGCGCTCCGTGAAATGACCGACAAGCATGACCATCGGCAAGAAGCCGACGAGGTAGCCGAAGGTTGGGCTGGCCAGATAGGCAAGACCGCCGCCGATGGCGAAAACCGGCAGTCCCGCCAACCCTTGCGCCAGATAAAGCATCACGGAGGCGCAAGCCAGCCGCTTGCCGAGCAGGGCGCCCAACACCAGAACGACGTAGGTCTGCATGGTGAAGGGTACCGGCCCGAAAGGAAGTTGTATTTTGGCGGAAACTGCCAGCGCCAGCGAGCCGAGAACGGTCAGCGCGACGGCGCGCAGCAGGCGCGAACGGGCATCGGAGAGAACAGCCGGAAAGGCGGCGTCCAAAAGCGTGGTCGGGAAAGTGGCGGTTGTGGTCATAAAAAACTCCGATTAAAGAATAAAAAAGCGGTTCTTAAAAAACCTGCATTTCCTTGAGCCCCTTGCGGTCTTCCTTGCGTTGGTCTTTGTCTTCCACGCTATAAGGTTTGCACTCCAGTTTGGCCGTCTCGCTAACCGGGCCAAAGGTGATGTCGATGCCTTTTCCGAGCAATTCAAAATCGCCGTTTGTATAGAGCACACCGCGTGATGACGGCATCCGGTAAAGATAAATACGCTGACCGTCGGGCATCAGCACCCGCACTTCGTCACGATCAAAACGCACCAGCAGGCGCTCGTCCTGATACAGACAATCGACGGTATTTTTGATCGCTTGTTCCTCGTCGCGCTTTTGTTGAGCGAGTACGCCGCAGCCGGAAAGCAGGGCGGCAATGCTCAGAAGCGACAAAACACGAATCAAAGCAGAAGGGAGCTTCATGACGAAAGGCCTCAAATGGGGACTAAAGCAATAAGCATAGCACGATCCGGGATCAGGTATCAGAAGTCAGGCATCAGAGGTCAGAAAGTCTTTTCTCGCGGAGGTGGCTGGGAGTGCGGGGCGTCTTCCCCGCACAGGAATCAGCGCGGTTTAATCCGATAACCATCGGGCGCATCTTCAACATCCCAACCGGCGGCTTTCAACGCATCGCGCAGGCGGTCGGATTCAGCCCAGTTCTTCGCTTTACGTGCCGCGAGGCGATTATCGGCAAGTGTGCGAATGTCGTCGGGAATGGCAATCTCCGCAGGACGCCATTCCGCCAGTCGCAAACCAAGCGCGTCATCGAAATGCGCCAGCGTTGCCCGTTTGGTTGCGGGATCGAGCGTGCCACGCAAGGTTTCCCAGACAATCGCCAGCGCACGCGGCAGATTGAGGTCGTCGTTCAAATCGGCGGTGTAGCGTTCGACAAGCGCAGCGTCGGGCGCAGCATCGGATTCAGGCAGCGCGAAAAATCCCTGACGCAAACGTTCGAGCGCCGTTTGCGCCGCGTCGAGCGCGTCCCAGGTAAATGTTAATTGCTTGCGGTAGTGCGCGGTGAGGCACAAATAACGGTAAGCCAGCGGATCGTAGCCGCGATCCATCAGCGATTGAATGCGCAGAAATTCACCGGCGGATTTTGCCATCTTGGCATCGTTGAGCAACAGAAAATAACCGTGCATCCAGAAATGCGCGAGACGGGTGCCGACACGCGCTTCGGTCTGCGCGATCTCGTTGGTGTGATGGATTGAAAGATGGTCTTCACCGCCGCAATGAATGTCGAAATAATCGCCGAGATAGCGCTGCGCCATCGCCGAACATTCGATGTGCCAGCCGGGAAAACCGATGCCCCAGGGACTGTCCCATTCCATCTGCCGCTGTTCGCCGGGCGGCGAAAACTTCCACAACGCAAAGTCGGTGATGTTGCGCTTCTCGCCCAGATCGACGCGCTTTCCGGCCTCCAGTCCCTCGCGGTTCAAACGCGCCAGATAACCGTAACTTTCCTGCTTGCTGGTGTCGAAATAAATGCCGTCGGACGTGCGGTACGTGAAGTCCTTTTTTTCCAGATCGGCGATGAACCCGATTTGTTCCTGAATGTGATCGGTGGCGCGACACAGAATGGTCGGCATTTCAATGCCGAGTTTGTTCAGATCGTCGAGAAAGGCATCGGTGTAGAGCTGCGCGATTTCCCAGGCCGTTTTCCCGGTGCGGCGTGCGCCTTTCTCCATCTTGTCCTCGCCGCTGTCGGCATCCGAAGTCAAATGACCGACATCGGTGATATTCATTACGTGCCGAACGCGATAACCGTTCCAGCGCAGCACGCGCTTCAGCGTGTCCTCGAACAAAAACGTCCGGTAATTGCCGATGTGCTGATAGTCATAAACCGTCGGGCCGCAAGTGTATAGCCCGACTTCACCATCGGGATGCAGAGGTTCAAACGGGCGCAACTGGCGCGTGTAATTGTCGTAGAGGGCGAGCGGGGTCATAAAGGGTTTACGGGCAAGGAGCCGGATAGCGCAGAGCGGGAAAGGCAACATTATAACGAGAGCCTCGGTCATGCTGGCGCTTGTGTGAGCCTGGCGCATGCGGGTATGGCAGCATCCTTTAAGAAGCGGTTGTGAGCCTTTCAAAACCGTGCGATAATTATCTGTTATGGGGCGGGGTGGCAGAGTGGTCATGCAGCGGCCTGCAAAGCCGTCTACGCCGGTTCGATTCCGACCTCCGCCTCCAAATAAAATCAATGAGTTAGAACAACTAAAGCCCCTTAACGGGGCTTTGTTTTTGGCGTCCCTCTCCTGGCGCCTCCGATAAAAATCACCTCGGGGGCAGGTTCTTGAAGGGGAGCAAACCTATATGCGCTAACTTTGTGAGCAGTCAGCGCCGCAGGCGCGTCATGTGAGTAACCGTCGGTGGAGCGCGAGCAACGCGAGCGCGGAACCGGCGGATAGCCATCCCACCTATCTACCAGCCCTGCAAGGGCTGAATCCGCGCTTTGTTCAGCCCTTCAGGGCTGGCCACAGAGAGCGTGTCTGGAGCCGCCGGTTTCGCTCGCTGCGCTCGCTTCACCGACGGTTACTCATGTTGCGCCCCTTCGGGGCAAACCTCGGAAGGGACGAAGAAAGTCATTCTACGCGAAGCGAAGCGGAGTCGTAGAATCCATGCGGTTGCGGGCGGCAGATTGCCGCCCCTACGTTCGGCTCACGCGAAGGCGCGAAGAAAAAACAATTAACCGCAAAGAACGCAAAGAGCGCAAAAGAAAAAACAGGCGTCATTGCGAGCGAAGCGAAGCAATCCAGAAAATAGGCGCATCGAAAAAACACTGGATTGCTTCGTCGCTTTCGCTCCTCGCAATGACGCCGAATTTTTTCTCTGCGTTCTTCGCGGTTAGCTTTTTTCGTGACTTTCGTGTTTTTCGTGGTTAAAAAAAGTAAAGGGCGGGTTTGAAGGGGAGCAAACCCCCGTCCGCCTTCGGCGGCCACCCCCTTTGGAAAGGGGGCTTTTTTCCTCGCGTCTTTGCGCCTTCGCGTGAAATACTTTTCTGATATCTGATATCTGATATCTGATATCTGATATCTGATACCTGATACCTGATACCTGATACCTGATACCTGATACCTGATACCTGATACCTGATACCTGATACCTGATACCTGATACCTGATACCTGATACCTGATGCCTGATGCCTGATGCCTGATGCCTGACTTCAGTGTACGGTTGTCGGGGACAGCGATTTTCGGATGGTTTCCAGCAATTCTTCTTCCTGGTACGGTTTGCCGAGATACGCATCGACGCCGAGTTCCTGCGCCCGCGTCCGATGTTTGTCGGCGGTGCGCGAGGTGATCATGATGATCGGAATGTCGCGGGTTTTGGCATCGCCCTTCATCAGTTTGGCAAATTCAAACCCGTCCATCTTCGGCATTTCGATGTCAAGAAGAATGATGTCGGGTCGCCGTTCGTTGACTGCTTGCAGCGCGTCAAAGCCATCCCGGGCGGTTTCTACGGCATAGCCTTCCCGCACCATCAGGCGCGAGGTCACTTTGCGGATGGTCAGGGAGTCATCGACGATCAGCACCAACGGAGCGGCAACTTCTTCGAGTTTCTGTTTTTGCGCGGTCGATTCGGCCACTAACGGCGGAATGTGTGAGCGTTGCGACAACTGGATCGGATTGACGATCAGGACGATTTCGCCATCGCCGAGAATGGTGGCGCTCGACAGGCCGGTGACACGCGCCAGTTGCGTGCCGGCGTTTTTGATCACCACTTCCTGATTGCCGATCATGTGATCGACGTGGATCGCTACTTGCCCTTGCATTGTGCGCAGGAAGACCACCGCGTTGTAACGCCGAATTTCCGGTACGGTATCGCCGCGTTCGACCAGCCGGTCGAAGTAGTAGAACGGATACTGTTGACCGCGACGTTCGACTTCGCCGGCTTCGTACATTTTGGACAGCGCTTTTTCGGTGACGTGTTCAACTTGTTCGACCATCATTACCGGAATCGCCCAACTGCGGTTCTGGGTACCTCGGATCAGGACGGTTTGCGCTACCGCAACGGTCAAAGGCAGGTACAGTGTGAATGTTGTTCCGCTTCCTGGAACGCTTGATACTTCGACGCGACCTCCCAATGAGATCACTTCATTGCGAACGATGTCAGTGCCGAGTCCGCGCCCCGACACTTGCGTGACTTTTTTCGAGGTGGTAAATCCTGGCTCCAGGATCAGCTCAAGCAATTTGGCGTCGCTGACGGTTTCATCTTTGTTCAAAAAGCCTTTTTCAATGCCTGCTTTCCGAAGCTCTTTTGGATCGAGACCTACGCCATCGTCGGAAAACGCGATCACGATTTCATTGCCGATCTGACGAACGGCAATGGTGATTTCTCCTCTTTCCGGCTTGCCGGCGGCGCGTCGCGCTTCCGGTGGTTCGATGCCGTGAGCGAGTGCGTTACGCAATAAATGTTCGAGCGGTCCGACCAGTTTTTCCAGCACCGCTCTGTCCAGCCCATGGTGCGTACCCTCGATTTCAAGGTTGGCGCGTTTTTGCAGTTCCTTCGACAACATCCGCAAAATACGGTACAGCCGTTCCGTGACGCTGGAGAACGGAACGGTCCGCACGGAAAACAACGCTTGTTGCACATCGCGTGAGACTCTGGCTTGCGACAATAACGCGATGTTCGCCGTGTCCAGATGCGCCAGCAGCGTTTGCTGAACGGTCGATACGTCGTTGACCCCTTCGGCAATGGAGCGCGTCAATTCTTGCAGCCGTGTATAGCGGTCAAACTCAAGCGGATCGAACTCTCCCTGAACGTTCTGCATTTGTTCCAGTTGCGCCTGAATTTGCGATTCTGCTTCGATTTCGATGATCCGAACGTGGTTGCGCAAGCGAATAACGCTGTTGGTCAATTCCAGCAGGTCGCTCTTGAGACCGCGCAACTCGCCTTCGGCGCGTGTTCGGGCGATGATGATTTCGCCCGCTTCATTGACCAGACGATCAATCTTCGCTGCGGAGACGCGCAGTTGCCCTTCTTCGGACACCGGCGTCACCAGCGCTGGCGGTGGCGCTGCGGGTTGTTTCGCAAAATGCGTTGCCAACTGCGCTGCCAGTTGTGATGTCGGTTGCCATGATGTTGTCGGCGCGGTCACTTCCGTTTTCGCGGCCACCGGAGCAAGTTCTTCGGCGTCTTCATCGGCGCTTTCGTCTTCTTTTTGATCCGTCAACCAGGGCAATGCCACATTGACATCACCGGCACGCAAACGATCAAAGACATAGCCGACCCGGTCAAGGTTGGTTTCCAGCGCCTCAAAATACGCTTCGCCCGTTCCGGTGCCTTCGACCAGATAGGTTTCCATCCGATGCGCCAGCTCGCCCAGACGCATGGCGCCAACCATTCGGGCGCTTCCTTTGAAGGTGTGCAAATTGCGCTTCAGTTTAAGTTGGAGTTCGCTGTCTTCAGGCAACTGCCGCAAACGCCGTAACAACTCACCGGCTTGCAAATACAATTCGCTTCCCTCTTCGAGGAAGAGCGGCAAAAGTTGCGCATCAATTTCATCATTCAGCGACAACAATTCGACGCTGACATCCGCGTCACTTTCTTCTGCCGGTTTTGTCACCATCAACGACGCGGGCAACACTGGCAGTTCTATGCTCGGTGTTGGCGCCATGGTTGGCGTTGCGGTTGGCGTTGTTGCGGGCGCTTCCGGAAGTTTTTCCAGAGGTTTTTCCGGCAGCGGCGGCGCTTGTTCGGTTGCGGTTGTGGCTGCAACGGGACTTTCGCCTAGTGTTTCCTGCGCTTTTTTCGCTTCGGCGCGGGCATTGGCCAGAACGGCGACGATTTGTTTTCGTAAAGCCTCGATTTCCGTTTCAATGGCGTCAGCTTCCCGCAATTCAGCCGGGGCGAACGTCTGACGCTGGCGAATCCGGTCAATAAACAATCGCAAACCGGCAATAGCTCGCGCGGTTATCGGAACGGTTTTTGACGTGACCGTTTCTCCCTGCCGCCCACATTCCCCAACGGCGATCAGCAGCAACTCCAGCGCTTTGGCAACTTTGGCGACTTCGGGAAAACCAACGGCCAGATGCGCTCCGGCCAGTGTGTGCGCAGCGCGAACCATCGCCGGAGACGGCATGCACGGTGTTTCAAGCTGCATCAAACCTTGTTCATGATTCAGTGTGTGCCAATGTTGTTCGTTTTCTTCGGTAAATAAATCGAACAACACTTTCGACAGCACGACTTCGCCGATTCGAACTTCTTTTTTGGCGATGGTCACCGGCGCCGTTTCCTCGCTGAGAGGCTCTGCTGCGACCGCAGCGGTGATTTCCGTTTCGGGCATTTCCGGTGGAAGCGTAACAACCTCTTGCAAAACGGGAATGGCTTCGTCAGCCGGTTTCGCTTTTTCTTCCGCCGGTTTGCTTCTTAGCTTCGCCCAATCAATTTGCAGAGAAATGGAACCGTCGGAACGTTCTATTGCCGCAACCGGTTTGGCTTGACGACGCGCATCATCGGGCGCTTTCTTGAACGATGCAATATTGATTTCAAGTGAAATCTCGTCCTGATCGTCCTGGTGCGTTGCGCTTGTTTCCGTATCGGGTTTTTCGGCGACAGCGGGGGCAGGGGGAGGTTCGTCGGAAGGCTCGTCGGAAGATTCGGCAGAGAGATCAGTGAAAGATTCGGCGGAAGATTCGTCGGAAGATTCAGCGGAAGGTTCCATTTCTTCTTCCGTGATGGCTTCGGGTTCCGGCGTCGCCTCAGGCAACGGAGGCGAAAGTTCCCACGTTTCCCAGCTTGTTTCCGGCTTTTCCGGTTCCGGTTCTTCCGATTTCGGTTCTTCTTGCTCCGATACGGTTTCTACTGCGGTTTCTGCGGCGCTCTCAGGTTCTGTGGCCGCTGCCGCTTCGGCCGCGCTTTTCAGGGCGGCTGCGAGCAGGTTTTTTTTTTGCGCCATTTCATTGCCCAGCGCATCGTTCGGTGCATTGTCCGGTGGCGCAGGCAGCGGCGCTGCTGACTCATCAAGTTCATGCGCGACTGTATTGATGGCCGTGTAAAGCTCGGAGGGATCCGGGCCGACCGTCTTGTTTTTGATGAGCGCTTCCACCCAATGACGGAACTCATGCTCCGCCACATCAATCATCGCCAGCACGGCAGGCGTTGCCGGATAACCTTTTTCAAGCAGTTGGTTGTGAATTTTTTCGACATCGTAGGCCAGTTCTCCCAACTCGGCCAGCCCGACCATCCGTCCCGAACCTTTCAGCGTATGAAACGCCCGGCGAACGGTGCGCAACGCTTCGTGGTCGTTCGGGTGTTTGGCCAGCAGGGTGCGATGTTCATGAACATTGTCGAGCACTTCAATCGCTTCCCGCAAATAGATATCGAGCAATTCGGCATCAAGTTCACTGGCGTCAACCTGCATCAACCGTTGCGTTTCCGCTGACGGCGCGGCGATAGTAGGGGCGGTTTCGGACAACGCCGACAGCAGTGCCGGAATTTCAGCAAAGGAGTCCGCTTTTATTTGCTCACGAATCACCTTGACTTTATCGGCCAATACCGCATTGCCAACCAGTTTGGCGTCGTCACCGAGCGTCAGGATGATCTTTTCGATATTCCGTCGCAGCACACCCGCCTGCGGGTTTAGCCGCAGTTGCTGGGCAAGCACTTGCAACCGCGAAATATCCCTTTCAACGGAGGCTTCTATCGACAGTGACGGCGCAGGCTCCGCTACGATCTTCTCTGCGGGGATGATTTCTGCTTCAGGTGCGATTTGCTGCTGTTGTGCCGCGTCAGCGTCTGCCGCTGCCGGCGCGGCCAGCATCTCCCCCAACTGCCGCTGCCTTTCCTGTTGGCGCTCCAGCAACGGCAGGATCAATTCTTCGCGCTGCGGGCGCTGTTGTTCAAGCGCTTCGATGTAAAAGCCCAGCGCGGATAGCGACTCTGCCAGCAATTCAAAATCTTTATGATCAAGAGCCGTCTCGGGTTCGGTGTAATGCGTGATTTGCGTCATGCACGCCGACAACAGACGATCAGCGTTGTCCAGCCCCAGAATGCGCAGTGCGCCGCTGATTTCCCAGCCATCCTTGGCCAGCCCTTTCAGCCCTTCGCGCTTGCTGTTGTCGCGGAAAAACGTATCGAGTTCCTGCTCCATGTGTCGCAGGTTGGCCTGAATGTCCAGCGCCACTTGCGCCAGCAACAGGCGGTTCTGCGCACGCTCCGACAGTGCGGCCAGCGCCGGGACATCCAATGCCGGTAATGACCGGTTGGCCAATGCCGCGCTTACCCGTGCGCCTATTATCTGGGCGTTTTTCGAAAGACCCGTAATCGGCGCCCCTTGCTGCGAGAAGACATCTTCGGCAAACAGCAGCGCCATTGCGTATTCCATCGCCACCGGTTCGGGGATGTCTTGCACGGTCAACAGATCGCTGCCTTTGAGCAGGCTTGCAAACAGCGATTGCATTTCAGGATAGGTTGACTGGGTGGCTTTGTCGCGCAGCGTCTGCAAACTGTCGCGGAATTTCGGGTACTGGTCGATCTGGCCGCTCATCAAACGCTGCCAAAGGTTCTTGGCTTCTGCCGCCAATCCTTGTACTTCCCGCGTCGTTCGTAACGTCGTGAGCGTATCGACAGCCGGACCGTCGCCTGTCTCGCCTGCCGGCAGCAACGCTTTCAGCCGGTAATGTTCTTGCACCTGACGGATGCGTTCGCTGACCGGCGCACTGATGGCCAGAAAATACAAGGTTTCCCGTTGCAGCCGTTCGGCCACACTGCCGCCGCCATCAATCAGGCGCCGGATTTGCAAGTCGATTCGAGCCAGCAGATGTTTCAGCAAAAACGTGTCGGCCACGGCCTGTTCCCGCACCGAGTCGAACAACGCGGTCGCCATCCACCAGAAGGTGCGCACCGTTTGCTGCGGCGTCACCACCTCAATGTTTTCCGCAGCCTCGCGCATCGCTTCGGCGCCCTTGATGTCGCCGCGCAGCCAGGCCAGCAATCCCCGCTCGTACAAACGCCGTTCCTTGATCAGGAAAGACGGGAATTGCGCGGGTTGAACGACGTGTCGCGGGCCATCATCGCTGCGTCTGATCGACAAGTCAGGGCAGAACAAATCGGCAGGGTGGCTGATTTTCACGCCACGCGAACGCTGCATCGCTTCATATTCGGCGTACAGACTGAACGGCACCAGCGGTGCGCCGTGTACAAGCTCCGCCAGGAAATTTTGTAATTTGCGGCAGGCGCGAACAATGAGCGCGGCGGTAGCACTCGCTTCCGGCTTTGAGAGGCTGTTGCCCAGGCGCTCCAGTTGCTGTTCGATTTCGTCGGTATAGGCTTGCAGCGCATCCAGCCCCACCATGTGAATGGCGCCGGCGGCCTGACGGAAATGCGTCCGCGCCCGTTGCAGCGGCGAAGCATCACCTGAGGCGGGATCGAAGGCTTCTAACGATTCCAGCGCACGAATAAGACTCTGATCGATCTCGCCCTGTACCCAGGACAATGGACCGATATCAAATTCAGGATTGACGTCAGTGACCACTGGGGGATTCTCCTTTTATAGTAAGCCGCTTTTCCGCAACAACCTGCTGTCCGGTTTCCTATCAATACGGTGTGACGATCGCGCTGTCACCTGAACACGTTACCGCTTAATCAATCTTGAAGCCGGACACCGCCGCACGCAACTCTGCCGCCACTTGCGCCAACTGACCGATGGATATGGTCGTTTGCTCGGTGCCTTGCGTGGTGTCCTCGGTCGTTGTCAGAATACCGGCGATACCGGTACGTACCTCTTCCACCGACTTTGCTTGCGCTTGCGTTTGTTGCGAGATGCCCTGAATCAGTTGTGCCAACGTATTCGACACCCGCTCAATTTCCGCCAGCGCCTGACCGGCTTCTTCGGACAACCGCGTTCCTTCCACCACCCCGGAAGTCGAGCGCTCCATCGCCGATATGGCATCTTGCGTGTCGGCCTGAATCGTCTTGACGATTGCCTCAATCTGCTTGGTCGCTTCGCCTGAGCGTTCCGCCAGGCGCTGCACTTCTTCCGCCACCACCGCGAAACCGCGACCGGCTTCACCCGCCGCCGCTGCCTGAATCGCCGCGTTTAACGCCAACACGTTGGTTTGCTCGGTAATGTCGGAGATCAATCCGACGATTTCGCCGATTTCCAGCGACGATTCGCCAAGACGCTTGATTCGTTTGGCGGTTTCCTGAATCTGGGTGCGGATATCGCTCATGCTCCCGATCTGGCTGCGCACCGCTTCGCCGCCTTTACCGGCGGCTTCCAGCGATTGCTGCGCCACTTGCGCCGATTGTGTTGCCGACTGCGCGACTTCACCGATGGATTGCGTCACTTTCAGCACCGTGCTGGCCGTCCGTCGAATTTCCTGGCTTTGATGTTGTGACGACACATACAATTGCTCGGAGATTTTCTGCGCTTTCTCGGTTTCCTGCGTCACTTGGTCGGCAGCCTGGTTGATGCCGCGAATCACTGACGACATTTCATCGAGCGTGAAATTCATCGCGTCGGCAATTGCGCCGGTGATCGCTTCGCTCACCGTCGCCCGCGTTGTCAGGTCGCCCTCCGCCATTTGCGAGGTTTCATCGAGCAATAACAAAATCGCTTCCTGATTGCGAACGTTTTCATATTCACTGCCCCGAATCTGGGAGCGTGTTTCACGAACGATCACCCGCCCCATATACAGCAGGATCAAGAACGCCACCAGCACCAGAAGGGAAATCGTTACGGTCGTTGTCAGGGAAAAGTCTTGCGTCGAATAAACATGCGCCAGATCAATGGCAATCAGTCCGGTTCTGTCGGCTTGCACCCGCACCCGTTCTTTGGCGACCAGAAATTCCGCAAAGTCGCGGGCGTTTGCCAGGGTCGTATCCAGCGCCATTTCGAACGGCTCCGCCACCGCCAGGAATTCTCCCAGCCTGAGACGCGAGGTTTGCGCCCGCAATCCCGGCTCGCGCAACAACCGTGTTGTCAGACTGCGATAATAAAGCGTGTCTTCACTCAGTTTTGCCAATACGGCCTCATCAGCGAGCGCATCGGCCAGAAAAGCGCCGCCATAACGCGATAAGCGCTGTACGGTTCCCTCAAGCTGCGTCGCCAATTCGGCCAGCGCAACAGGCTCGCCATCGCGCAAGACCTGCTGGCCGACAGCCCGCGCCTGCGCAAAAGGTGCGCCATCACTGGAACCGGTCAGCGCCGTGTAAGCATCGTCCAACCGGTCAATCATGTCCCTTTGCGACTGCAACGTGCTCAGGCTGCGTCCGATCGGCTGCCATTCTTCCTGAAGCTGCCCCAAAAGCCGGTCAATCGCCAGCGCCGATGTCGGTTTCAGTATCTGAAAACGGGCGCTTTCGCCTTCCACCAGCGCGGTCAGCACTTGCTCTACCTTTTGGGCGTTCTGGCGTAAACGCACCAGCACCTGACCGCCGCTACGCGCCGTCAACTGCTCCAAATCATTGGTTATTACGATTAACGCCTCGCCCACATCCGATGCCATGGCCGAATGGTGCGCAGCTTGTGTGATCTCGCGGTACTGCATGAAGCCGACTGCCGCCAGCGCCAGCAAAACGATAAGCAACGCGACCGAGCCTCTCGCCAGTACGGCCGGAATCGATACTTTTTTTACCAAGGGGTTCTCAATCGCCATACGGCCTCCGCCTCTACCTTCTCTTGTCAATCAATCAAGAAATCAATGTTTTATCAACGCCCAATATGCTGAAACACGGAATCCTGCGCCAGCTTGCCCAAATCCACTTCGTGCCAGACATGGCCTTCGGCATCCATCCAGTTCTGTATATTCCAGGTTTTGTCCTGCGCTCCCTGTCCGGTCGGCGCAAAACCCTTGACGCTACGCAATCCATAGACCTGCTGAACCAGAAGCGCCGCGTTAATCGCTCCGGTGCTGCGGGAAAGCAACATCAACCGCGTTTCCGTGTTGTGAACCACCGGCGCTTTACCGCAGAACGACGAAAAATCAATCACGCTGTACAAATTGCCGCGAACATTGGTCAGCCCAAGAAACCAGGCCTGGGTCAGTGGCACCGGCGCGATCGG
>JAITMH010000044.1 GCA_031277445.1 Burkholderiales bacterium | reverse complement strand
TTGTCGAATGGCAAGGCGATTTGACCTCGGAAGACCGCTGCACCTGCTGCGCGTCGCCGTCGCCATTGCGACCGCACATCGTCTGGTTCGGGGAAATGCCGCTTGAAATGGATCGCATCTATCGGGCGCTGACCGAAGCCGATCTTTTTTTGTCGATTGGAACTTCCGGTCATGTTTACCCGGCGGCGGGATTTGTCAGCGAAGCGCGGCGGCACGGTGCGAAAACCGTCGAACTGAACCTTGAGCCAAGCCAAAACAACACGCTGTTTGATGAAACCATTCACGCGCCGGCAACGCAAGCGGTGCCGGCGTATGTGGAAAAATGGATAGCGCCGTTTGATGGTTGAGGGGGCGTTCAACCTAAAAACCGTAGTTGGACGTGCTTACCAGTGCTGTGGTCGCCGCGCCAGGCAAGGCGCGACGACGACGTGGGCTGCTATCCCACGAGGAGGAGCAACGCAGAATGGCGCGGCGAGCGCTGTGCTGGTGAGCGCGTAGCGCCTCACCCAATGGGTGAGAGGTGTAATAGACTCCAAAACAAGCGGCCATGCGGTTTCCCATGCATTTACAAGCGGTCAACTGCGGTTTTTAGGTTTAAAGCCGGAAAGGGATTCGCTTTCTCCATGAAAAAAGCCGTCCGGCAGATGTTGCCGGACGGCTTTGGAAGATCTTTTGGTGGCGAGTCAGGGACTCGAACCCCGGACACAAGGATTATGATTCCTCTGCTCTAACCAACTGAGCTAACCCGCCGAACGCGCCATTTTCTCCGATTCTGGCGAGGGAGTCAATTTACAGCCTTCTCTAATGGTAAATGAGCCTGAACGGGATTCTGGAGGTTGCATGGGGAGCGATATGAATATGTCAAGGCCCGATACGATTGAGCAGGCTCGGGCGTTTCTTTCCGGGGGTTGATGGTGCTTGCTTCTTTCCCCTGATTAGGGCACAATAAAAAGTTCTCTAACGGCAAATTGCCGTTGTTTGACAACGAACGAATATTGAATGTAGGAGCAAACCATGGCTCGAGTATGCCAGGTGACCGGGAAAGGCCCGTTGGTGGGGCATCATGTTTCCCACGCGAACAACAAGACCAAGCGCCGTTTTCTGCCTAATTTGCAGCAGCGCCGGATCTGGGTCGAAAGCGAAAACCGTTACATCAGCCTGCGCCTGACCAACGCCGCGCTGCGCACGATCGACAAAAAAGGGATCGACGCCGTGCTGGCCGACCTGCGTGCGCAAGGCCAACCTATTTGACTTAAAACGCGTCGCCTGCGAGCGACACACGGAGAACGATCATGCGTGACAAAATCAAACTGGAATCGTCTGCCGGAACCGGCCATTTTTACACGACGACCAAGAACAAGAAGAACATGCCCGAAAAGATGGAGATCAAGAAATTCGATCCCGTCGTGCGTAAGCATGTGATGTACAAGGAAATAAAGCTGAAGTAAGCGTTTTTTCGATCACCTGAAAAGCCCGCCGTTTCTGTCGAACGGCGGGCTTTTTGTTTCCTCCTCACGCTTTAATGAGCAGGGTGTAGGCAAACAAGAAAAAGCAAATACCGCTCACAAGTTAGCGCACATGAGCCTTGCCCCGAAGGGGCATAATGTGAGTAACCGTCGGTGGAGCGAGCGCAGCGAGCGGAACCGGCGGTTACTCACATGACGCGCCTGCGGCGCTGGCTGTTCACAAAGTTAGCGCATATAGTCCGCAGTGGGAGAGGGGCGGGTTAGGGTGGGGGCGAACAGCGCGGGAAAGTTAATGTGGTGTAATGGTTTAAGCGAAAAACGCGCTATCCCACAAAGGGAGAAGGGGTAAAGCGCGGCAGGAATGGAATGTATCCGTGTAAACCGAAAACGCCATAACGTCAGTCATTTTGAGTATTTACCGCGACTGCCGCGTAAAGACGTTTTATAATTGATGTATCTGCACTTTGGCGCCTTGAGAAATCGGGGTATTTTCCGGAATTTCGCGTCCACCGGAAAGCAGACGGTATCTACGCTTGCCTGGTACGACGACATTCTCCTTATCAATCGAAAAGAGTACTGCTATGAACTCATCCGTAAATCTGAATATTCCCGAATACGTTAAACACGAGAAGATAAAAAAATGGGTCGCCGACATTGCGGCACTGACCCAGCCTGATCGTGTCGTTTGGGCCGATGGCTCTCAGGAGGAATACGATCGCCTCTGTGCCGAAATGGTTGCTTCCGGAACGCTGATCAAGCTGAATCCGGCGAAGCGCAAAAATTGTTTTTTAGCGCGATCCGACCCTTCGGATGTCGCACGTGTTGAAGACCGCACTTATATCTGTTCCGCCAGGGAAGAAGATGCCGGTCCGACCAACAACTGGATGGATCCCAAGAAAATGCGCGAGACCTTGAACGGGTTGTTCGAAGGCTGCATGCGCGGACGCACGATGTACATCGTGCCGTTCTCGATGGGGCCGCTCGGTTCGCCAATCGCACATATCGGCATCGAAATCACCGACTCCCCTTATGTTGTGACCAACATGCGCATCATGACGCGCATGGGCAAGGCGGTATTCGATATTTTAGGCAGCGACGGCGCGTTCGTTCCGTGCGTTCACAGCGTCGGCGCACCGCTTGCGCCGGGCGAAAAAGACGTGTCCTGGCCGTGTAACCCGGATGTTAAATACATTGTTCACTATCCTGAGACACGCGAAATCTGGTCGTATGGCTCCGGCTATGGCGGCAACGCATTGCTGGGCAAAAAATGTTTTGCGTTGCGGATCGCATCGACGATGGCGCGTGAAGAAGGCTGGCTGGCCGAACACATGCTGATTCTCGGCGTCGAATCGCCACAGGGTGAAAAAACCTACA
>JAITMH010000191.1 GCA_031277445.1 Burkholderiales bacterium | reverse complement strand
CCTTAATCTTTCCTTTTTGAAAGAAAAATGGAATAATCCCTGACAGCCAACTCACGCAGCGCGTCGAGCACCATTCCTTTTCCCAGCAGCTCCGGTAGCAGATGCGGCGGTTTTCCGGGCCGGTAGAACACGTAAACCGGCACTCCGCTACGGCCAAGCGCGGTGCGCGCTTCGGTGAGGGCGGGGTCGTAGCGTGTCCAGTCGGCTTGCATCAGGACGATGCCGTGCTGTGCGAAGGCTTGTTGCACTTCGTTGGTATCGAGTACCCATTTTTTGTTGGCCTGGCAGGTCACGCACCAGGCTGCGGTGAAATCGACAAACACGGTTTTTCCGGCGGCGTTTTCGTGCGCGACGGCTGCGGCGCTGTACGGTTGCCAGACGGCATCCGTGCGTTCCAGCGCGGACGCTCGCGCTGAAACGGCGGGCGAAGTTGCATGGAACACCGGCGAAATCAACCAGCCTGCGATTACGGCGCCCAAGACGGTTGTCAATATCCAACTGATTTTAACGCGGTCGCTACCGCCGAACGCCATTCGGTAGCCGTGCCATGCCCACAACGCCAGCGCCACGGCCACCAGCGCCAGCAGTAGCCGCAGTTCAATGTCGCCGCTCGTTTGTGCGCCGAGCACCCAGGCCAGCCAGGCGACGGTTGCGTACAGCGGAAACGCCAGTAGCTGTTTCAAGCGCAACATCCATGCGCCGGATTTCGGCAAAAAACGTTGCCAGGCCGGAAAGAACGCCAGCAGCGCATACGGCAGCGCCATGCCCAGTCCCAGCATGGCAAAGATGACGAGGGTCGTCAGCGCGTTCTGCGTTAACGCATAGCCCAATGCAGCGCCCATGAACGGCGCTGTGCATGGCGAGGCGACGATCACGGCCAGCAGGCCGGAACCGAACGCATCGAGTGTTCGGTTTCGCACGGTCCAGCCGAGCCATCCCGATGGCGCAAACGCGCCGAACTCGAAGACGCCGGAAAAATTCAGCGCCATCACGAAAAAGAGCAAGGCCAATCCGGTAATCACGATTGGCGATTGCAACTGGAATCCCCAGCCCAATTGTTCGCCCATGGCTCGCAGGATTAACAACGCGCCGGCCAACGCCATGAACGTCAGCATCACACCGGCGCTGAACGCCAGCGCCTCGCGTCGCAATGTTTTTCGGTCGTCGCCGTGTTTGACGAAGCCCAGCACTTTCAGCGAAATGATCGGGAACACGCACGGCATCAGGTTCAAAATCACGCCGCCTATCAGTGCAAAGAGTGCGGCAAGACCGAGCGAGAGGTTGCTGCTGCCGCTGGTTGTCGCTCCCGTGGTCGTGTCTGCGCTTGCCATTCCCGGCGGCTGCGCTGTTGGCGGCGCATCGAATGTCGGTACAGGCCCCGGCGACACCGCGCCTTTGACTGGCACGTCGATCATAATCGCTGTGCTGTTGCGATCAACGTTTCCCCAAGGTTGCGCCGAGCGCAGGACGCCGCGCAAGTGCGACAAATCGCTTTCCAGTTGGTGCGACACCGGAAGCGTCAACACGAGTGTGTCGCCATCGCGTTGCAGCGGCTGCGCGAACGACGGTTCAATCTGCCGGGACTCATCGGCGAAGAAATACAGCGCGACGGGATCGGACGTTTCCGAATGAGCAGGCGTTAAGCGCAACGTCACCGCTGCACCATCGCCTTGCGCGGCAGCCGTCCAGCCGGTGAGTGGTTTCGGCAAGAGGTCTTGCGTTGCAGCAATGGCGACAGCGTTGGCGGCAGCGGGTTGTGTCGTCGCGGTCACCGGCAGCGTCAACGTCAAATCGGCGCCGTCGGGAATACAGACGTCCTTGCACATCAGCCAGTCGGCGCGTGCCTTGATCTTGAGCGATGGCGGGGCGATGTTCGTGGCCTTGAATTCGGTGAGCAGCAACACCTCATCTTCAAAACCGTAATTGACGAAAGGCCCATACGGTTGCGCCTGCGGCGCCGGCCATTGCAGCGCGCCCGCTGTCACGCCCTCCGGCAACGTCCAGGCGATGGATGTCGGCAAGCCGGTGTCGCCCGGATTTTTCCAGTAGATGTGCCAGCCGTGCGCCATTTTGAGTTGCAGCGCTACGGTGAACGTCGATTCCGGCGCGACGCTTTCCATGTCGCTAACCAATACCGCGTTCACCGGCGGCGGCGTTTGTGCGCCGACCTGTCCGGCGAGAGCGAACACGAACAATAAGGTGAGCAATCGAACAAAGCGCTTTATTTCACGCGAAGGCGCGAAGAAAAAAAACCTTAACCACGAAAAACACAAAAGCCACGAAAAAATTAGTGCCATTCTGCGCGGAGGTGCGTAGGCTGGCGATGAGCGTAGCGAATCCCAGCGTTTGGCCTCACGCGAAGGCGCGAAGACGCGAAGAAGACAAGCCCCCTTTTCAAAGGGGGTGTCCGCCGAAGAGCCTGCCCCCGAAGTGCTTTTGATCGGTGGCGGGCGGGGGTTTGCTGCCTTTCTTCGCGTCTTCGCGCCTTCGCGCGCGAGAGTTTTCTGGATTGCTTCGTCACTTCGTTCCTCGCAATGACGCCGGAGGAGTCTGATTCCTGATTCCTGACCTCTGATACCTGACAACCCCATCCCCACCCCAGCCCTCCCCTTGAAGGGGGGGGAGCTTTCGTGTTCTTCGCGTGAGATATTCATCTTCAACAATTTCACGTCCGAATCTGGCCGCTGCCGAACACAACCCATTTCTGCGTCGTCAAACCTTCAAGTCCGACCGGCCCACGGGCGTGAAGCTTGTTCGTTGAGATGCCGATCTCTGCGCCCAGTCCGTATTCAAAGCCATCGGAAAAACGGGTCGAAGCATTGACGATCACCGAACTCGAATCGACCTCGCGCAGAAAGCGCATTGCCGCCGTGTGGTTTTCAGTGATGATGGCGTCGGTGTGTTGCGAACCATAACGGGCGATGTGCGCAATGGCCTGATCGAGCGAATCGACGACGCGAACCGACAGTATCGGCGCCAGATATTCGGTGCGCCAATCTTCCTCGGTGGCCTCGCGCATCTCAGGGATGATCGCACGCGCCTGCGCACAACCGCGCAAATCAACTTTCTTGTCGCGGTAAATTTTGCACAACGGCGGCAGAATCGTTTTTGCGACGGCTTGATGCACCAGCAAAGTCTCCATCGTGTTGCACACCGCCAAACGCTGCGTTTTGGCGTTATCGGCAATACAGATGGCCTTCTCGGTATCGGCATCGGCATCGAGATACACATGGCAGATACCGTCCAGATGCTTGATCACGGGGACACGCGCTTCGTTTGCAATGCGTTCGATCAGACCCTTGCCGCCACGCGGCACGATCACATCGACGTGCGCCTCGTCACGAACCAGATGACCGACGGCCTCGCGGTCGGGCGTCGCTATCGTCTGTACCGCCGTTTCCGGCAGTCCGGCGGCACGCAAACCCTCGCGAACGCAAGCGGCAATCGCCAAATTGCTTCTTAACGCTTCCGAACCGCCGCGCAGAATCACCGCGTTCCCCGCTTTCAGACACAAACCCGCTGCATCGGCGGTGACATTGGGACGCGCTTCATAGACGATGCCGATTACGCCGAGCGGCACCCGCATCTTGCCGACCTGAATGCCCGACGGACGCGATGTTAAATCGGTGATCGCGCCGACAGGATCAGGCAACGCGACCATTTGCGTCAGCCCTTCGGCCATCGTCTCGATTGTAGAGGACTTCAATGTTAAGCGGTCGATGAATGCTGCGTCGAATTGTTTGGCGCGTGCCGCTTCCACGTCCTGCGCGTTCGCTTCCTGCAACGTTGCTGCTTGACGACGAATCGCATCCGCCATCACTGTTAACGCTTTGTTTTTGGCAGCGGTGTCGGCGCGTGCCACTTCGACGGCAGCGTGCCGTGCTGCGCTGCCGACGGCGTTCATGTACGCAGCAATCGAATCGAAATCAGAAGGTTTCATGGTTTTTCCGTTAAAGAGCGCCTGGTGTTAACGTTCGCACACCGTCTTTTTCACCAAGCAGAATCACATCAGCGCCACGCTGTGCAAAAATCCCGACCGTTACAACGCCGGGAATTTGATTGAGCTTTGTCTCCATTTCAACTGGATTCAACAAACTCCAGCCGTGGACATCGAGAATCACATTGCCGTTGTCCGTCGTGAAACCGCTACGCCATTCCGGATGTCCGCCGAGACGCACAATCGCACGCGCCACAAAACTCCGCGCCATCGGAATCACCTCAACGGGCACCGGAAAATCGCCAAGCACCGGCTTGAGTTTTGAGGCGTCGGCAATGCACACGAATTGACGCGCTGCCGCCGCGATCACTTTTTCGCGTGTCAACGCGCCGCCGCCGCCCTTAATCATCGCGCCGTGCTCAGTAACCTCATCAGCGCCATCAATGTACACCGACAAGTCGCCGACGTTGTTCAACGCATCAACCTCAATACCGTATTTTTTGAGCAACTTCGTCGTGCGCTCCGAACTCGACACCGCGCCCTTGATGAAGGCCTTGCG
>JAITMH010000167.1 GCA_031277445.1 Burkholderiales bacterium | reverse complement strand
AGACCACGCATTGTCGGGAAAATCGCCAGCATAAAGAGTAAGGCGTTGGGCGCGACCATGCTGGTGCCCGTGGTGTAAAGCATGATCGGCAGCACATTCCACATCACATTGGCAGGCAGGAAAAGGCACACGCCGAGATTGAGCACGCAGGCCAGACCCATGCAAAGGTAGCCGAAAGCGATGATGCGTTCGGGCGGAATGCGTCCGGCGAGTTTTCCGGCAAGTGTGGCGCCGCTGACGACGCCGAGAATGAGCGGAACAAAAAGCCAGGCGAAACCTTGTTCGGAGACACCGAGCAGTTTGATGAGAAATGATGGCGCACCGGCGATGTAGATAAAGAAACCAGCGAAATTCAGCGCCGATATCAACGCCAGCAGCAGAAATTCGGGTCGAAAAATCACGGTGCGGTAGTTGTGATACAGCGGGCCAAGACGAAGCGATTGCCGCGCTTCCGGCGGCAGCGTTTCCGGCAGTGTCCGATAACACCAGACGAGCAACAGGACGATGAGCACCAGCAAGCCCCAAAACACGGTGCGCCAACCGCCGATGCCGAGCAGCAACCCGCCTGCGACCGGCGCAATGATGGGCGCTATTGAGAAAATTTGTGTGATCCGCGTCATCATTTTTTGTGCGGCGGTGCCGTGGAACACGTCGCGCACGATGGTGCGGCCAATCACCAGACCGACTCCGGCGGAAACGCCTTGCAACGCCCGGAACAGCCACAGTGATTCGATGTTGCCGGCGATGGCGCAGCCCAGTGTGGCGACGGCGTAAATCGCCAGCGACGCCAGAATCACGGGGCGGCGTCCCCAGGCGTCGGCCAACGCGCCATGCCAGAGCATCATGACAGCATAGGCGATCAGGTAAATCGACAGGGTTTGTTGCACGGCGGCGGGCGACGCGCCGAAGGCCGCCCCGATGGACGGAAACGCCGGCAGGTACATGTCGATAGAAAAAGGCCCGATCATCACCAGCGCGGCCAATAACAGGATCAACGGGCCGGGACGGCCTCGCAGCGCTTCAATCGTGGGCAACTTGTGCGGCATGGTAAAAAAACAAAAGAAGTAACGAAAAAACGAGTAGCGTACAGAAGATTGGGGCCGTCCGGCGTCTTTTCGTCAAAAATACGGTATGATTGGTCGCGCAGCCATAGGGTACCGCAATACGGTAGAATGGCGCGGATGGAATCCTTTCTTGTCAACATCATACTGTTTGGGGTGCCGCTTGTTCTGGCGGTCACGTTGCACGAAGCGGCGCATGGTTACACGGCGCGCAAGTTCGGAGACCGCACGGCGGAAATGCTGGGGCGCATCACGCTGAACCCGATCAAGCACGTTGATCCGGTTGGCACGGTTCTGTTTCCGCTGGGGTTGTACGTGATGACGTATTTCATGTCTTCAGCAGGCATGATTGCTTTTCCGTTTCTTTTCGGATGGGCAAAGCCGGTGCCGGTTCAGCCGCGAAACTTCAAAGACCCGGTTCGGAACATGCGTTGGGTCTCGGCGGCGGGGCCGTTGTCGAATCTGGCGATGGCGCTTGCCTGGGCGATTATCGGAAAACTGCTGCTGTTGTCTTTCGGGTCGCTCAACAGTTTCATGGTCGGCATGGTGTTGTTCGGCATCTGGATCAACCTGCTTTTGATGGTGTTCAATCTGTTGCCGATATTGCCGCTTGACGGTGGTCGAATCCTGTATTCGTTCCTGCCCTGGAAATGGGCGATGACTTATTCGCAAACGGAGCGTTATGGGCTTATTATTGTGGTAATACTGTTGGTGGCCGGTGCTCTGGGGCCGTTGATAAAAATGCTGGTGGTGCCCGGCTTCGGGCTGATCCGGGGATTGTTCGGAATATAGAGAGATCGAATAACACAAACGGCGGCAAGCGCTCTCCGCAGCACGCTATGGCTTCAATTCGTTAATTTTATATAAACAACTCACTTTTCATGTTTGCTGATCGCGTATTGTCGGGAATGCGTCCGACGGGTCGAATGCATCTTGGCCATTATCATGGTGCGCTCAAAAACTGGGTGCGCTTACAGGAATTGTACGAATGTTTTTATTTCGTCGCCGACTGGCATGCGTTGACGACGCATTACGAAACGCCGGAATTGATCGCCGACAGCGCGTTCGAAATGGTGGTTGACTGGCTGGCGGCGGGGATTGATCCGGCGCAGTCAACGGTGTTCGTGCAGTCGCAGGTTCTGGAGCACGCCGAACTGTCGTTGTTGCTCGGAATGACGACACCGGTGGGCTGGTTGGAACGTGTGCCGACGTACAAGGATCAGCAGCAAAAACTCGCCGACCGCGATTTGTCAACGTATGGATTTCTCGGTTATCCAGTGATGATGGGCGCGGACATTTTGATTTATCGCGCCAATATGGTGCCGGTCGGCGAAGATCAGGTGTCGCATCTCGAACTGACACGCGAAATCGCACGGCGTTTCAATCATTTTTACGGACGCGAACCGGAGTTTGAAGAAAAGGCGCAAGCGGCCATTAAAAAATTGGGAAGCAAAAAAGCGCGTCGTTATGAAGAACTGCGCAAGGCTTTTCAGGAGCGCGGCGATACCGAAGCGCTGGAAGCGGCGAAGGAACTGCTTGAAGAAACACAAAACCTGCCGCTTGGCGACCGCGAACGCTTGTTCGGTTATCTCGAAGGTGCGCGTCGGGTGATTCTGGTCGAGCCGAAACCGCTATTGACCGAAACGCCGAAAGTGCCGGGTACCGATGGGCAGAAAATGTCGAAATCTTACGGCAACGCAATTTTTATGCGCGAAGAGCCTGCCGATTTGACGCGCAAGATTCGCACGATGCAAACCGATCCGGCGCGGATGCGACGCAGCGATCCGGGCAATCCCGAACGTTGTCCGGTGTGGCCGTTGCATCAGATTTATTCGGATAAAGATGTGCGCGACTGGGTGGTTAAAGGTTGCACGACGGCGGGCATCGGCTGCCTTGAGTGCAAGCAGCCGGTGATCGACGGTATTCTGAAGGAACAGGAACCGATACGCGAGCGGGCGCAATTGTATCTCGACGATCCGGCGCTGGTGCGCAATATTATCGCTGATGGTTGTGCGCGGGCGCGCAAGCAGGCGAATGAAACGATGCGCGATGTGCGCGAGGCGATGGGCCTGTTGTATGACCGGAGTTTCGGGTGAGCGAAGCGCAGATGATGCAGGCGAACGAAGCGGCAGCAACACTGCTTCCGGAAGCGCCGATGGCGGTTGTCGGCGAAGCAAAACCGATCGCCCGTGTTTACGGCGAGATGATGACGGAGCTTCCGAACGATTTGTACATCCCGCCTGAAGCGCTGGAAGTTTTTCTCGAAATGTTTGAGGGACCGCTTGATTTATTGTTGTATCTGATTCGCAAACAAAACATTAACGTGCTCGACATTCCGATGGCGGAATTGACGCGGCAATATCTGGGTTACGTCGAAATGATGCGGCGCAGCCATCTGGAACTGGCCGCTGAATACCTGCTGATGGCGGCGGTGCTGATTGAAATCAAATCGCGCTTGCTTCTGCCGAAACCACCGGCGCCACCCGGTGAGGAACCGGAAGACCCGCGTGCCGAACTGGTGCGCCGTCTGCTCGAATACGAGCATATGAAAGCGGCTGCGCAAGCGCTCGACGCGATGCCGCAGGAAGGCCGCGACTTTGCGACGGTGTGCATCTGGTTCGACCGAATGGCGGAGACGCGCTTGCCCGATGTCGCGCCGGAAGATTTGCGGCGCGCCTGGGCTTCGCTGATCGGTCGCGCCAAAGCAGCGAGGCACCATTTGATCACGCGTGAGCAGTTGTCGGTGCGCGAAGAAATGAGCCGTGTATTGAAACTGCTTGAGAACGGCGATTATCGGGAATTTACGACGTTGTTTCACGAACACGCCGATGTGCCGCATCTGGTTGTGACGTTTCTGGCGTTGCTGGAACTGGCGCGTGAGCAGTTGATCGAAGTCGCGCAAGCCGCGCCTTACGCGCCGATTTATGTGCAAAGCAAACGCGAAGCGCCGTTTGTGTTGAATGACGATGATGAAACTTTGTAAGACAGCTATCGCCGGAATTGGAAAGTGAACATGAGCAAGGAACAGGAAACCATACTTGCCGAGCGTGACGGAATGGAGGCGCTGGCCGCCGCCGTTGCCGTGACCGTTACGGAGGATACGGTGACGGAAAACGGAGCGATCAGCAACGACGTCGAAACGACCGACGTTGCCGACGTTTCGCACACCGAAGAAGAAATCGCCTATTACACGAAAATGCTGGAAGCAGCGCTTCTGGTATCGGGCGAAGCAGTACCCGTGTCGCAGTTGTGCAAACTGTTTGATCCGCCGCTCACGGCAAACTTTGTCCGTCATTTGTTGACAGACCTGAAGGAAGCCTGGAAAAACCGGATGGTCGAATTGGTGGCGGTTGCGGGCGGTTGGCGCTTTCAGGGAAAATCTGAAGTGCAGCGCAGTCTGGAACGCTTGTCGCCGGAAAGGCCGCCGCGTTATTCGCGGGCGGTGATGGAAACATTGGCCATCATCGCTTACCGGCAACCGGTGACACGCGGCGATATCGAAGCCATTCGCGGTGTTGCGGTATCATCGGGGATAGTCAAAGCGCTCGAAGACCGGCAGTGGATAGAAGCCGTCGGTCACCGGGAAACACCGGGGCGTCCCGCCCTTTATGCAACCACCAAAAATTTTTTAAACGATCTCGGTCTGTGTTCACTGGCAGAATTGCCGCCACTGGCCGAACTGGATTCCTCACATTTACTGGAGATGCCTGATGCCCCAGCAAAGGCCGCTGAAGCACCGCTTGCCCTCGCAAGCCCGATTCTCAGCCAACTCATCGAAAACACATCAACCGAACCTGGCGATGCAGCGGTTTGCGGAATCGCTGCCGACCAGGATCAAGAAAACCACTGACGAAGTGTTTTCGGAACCGCAACGCCTGCACAAAGTGCTGGCGTCGTGCGGGTTCGGTTCGCGTCGGGCGATGGAAGAATTGATCGTCGCCGGTCGCATCACGGTCAACCGGATGCCGGCGGAAATCGGCCAGAAGGTCGGGCCGGGCGACGAAGTGCGAATCAACGGCGAACCGGTGAAGATTCGCTTCACCGAACCGCAACCGCGTGTTTTGTTGTACCACAAACCGTCCGGAGAAATTGTTTCGCGTGACGACCCGGAAGGACGCGCTTCAGTGTTCGACCGGCTGCCGCCGATTCGGGACGCCAAATGGATCTCAATTGGTCGTCTCGACTTCAACACCGAAGGACTTCTGCTGTTCACCAACTCCGGCGAACTCGCCAACCGGCTGATGCACCCGCGTTATGAAGTGGAACGGGAATACGCGGTGCGGGTCATGGGTGAGCTAAACGAAGCCCAGATTCAGGAACTGAAAACCGGCGTCGAACTGGAAGACGGGCCGGTGCGCTGCGAAAAACTGCTCGATGGCGGCGGCGAAGGCGCCAACCGCTGGTATCACGTCACCATCAAGGAAGGACGCAACCGCGAAGTGCGGCGGCTGTTCGAAGCGCTGGGGCTGATGGTGAGCCGGTTGATCCGAACCCGCTACGGCGTCGTCAGCATGCCGAGCGTCGCCAAGCGCGGCGATGTGCTTGAACTGGAGAAAACGGAAGTCGCGACACTGATTAAATCCGTCGGACTGAAAATGTCGGGAAGCGCCGTCGGCAAAACGCCGGACAAAGCGCCGGAAAAAATAGCGCGTACCCCGTTCGGCAAGAAAAGAATCGGAAACGGTTCAACGCCGACCGAAGCGCCGAAAAAAACAAAAGGCGTGCGCTTCAAAGTAGATCGCAAGCAAACGCCGCACAGCCCGAAACCGGACGCGCTCCCGCTTGGCGAAGTGCCGACAGACGAAAGCAAAACGGCAGCGCCCCATGACACGACCTCCCGGCACCGGTTCGGCAGACGGGGACTGTTCGGGCGCAAAAATCAGAAGCAGCCGAAACATCAGGCATCAGAGGTCAGGGATCAGGATCCGGGATCAGATGTCAGGGATCAGGAATCAGAGGCTTGATACCGTCATTCCTGACGGAAGCGGGAGGGCGCTTTGCGACTGGCTTTGACAAAAGCACGAAAAACCCTTTATAATTAAAAGCTTCCCCACGGTGGGGAAATTTTTTTAATGGAGTTATTCATGTACGCGGTCATAAAAACCGGCGGCAAACAATACAAAGTTGCGGCTGGCCAAAAACTGAAAGTAGAACAGATACCGGCGGACGTGAACGCAGAAGTGATCCTCGATCAGGTGTTGATGGTCGGGGAAGGCGACAGCGTACGTCTGGGACAACCCACGCTGGCAGGCGCAGCGGTCAAAGCGACCGTTCTTGAGCATGCTCGCGGGCCCAAGGTCAAAATTTTTAAAATGCGGCGGCGCAAGCATTACCAGAAACACCAGGGGCACCGTCAAAACTACACGCTGTTGCGCATCGACAGCATCGTTGCCTGAAAGGAGTTGAGCCATGGCACATAAAAAAGCAGGCGGCAGTTCCCGCAATGGCCGCGATTCGCAGTCCAAGCGTCTGGGCGTCAAAGCTTACGGCGGCGAAGTGATTCGCGCCGGTAGCATCATCGTTCGGCAGCGCGGTACGCAAATGCATCCGGGCGTCAACGTCGGCTGCGGTAAGGATTACACGCTGTTCGCAAAAGTGGACGGAACCGTGCAATTCACCGTCAAAGGTCCGAAGGGAAATAAATTCGTCAACGTGGTGACGGCAACGACAGCGTAGTGGTGACGACCACACGAAGATAAAACGGAAACCCTGCCCTTTGGCGGGGTTTTTTGTTGGGTTTTACCGATTTCGAGTGCTTTGACAGTGCAGCCTATTCCTCAAATATATCGGCGTGCCTTCCGGTTCTTTCGAGCCTGACATCATTGCCGTCGATTTTGTAGATCAACAGCCAATCCGGCTCGATGTGCAGATCCCGGAAACCCTTCCAATCTCCCTTCAGGGGATGATCCAGATAGACGGCGGGGAGCGGCGCCCCATCAATGAGCAAAGCCAATAGCGTCTTGAGCTTGTCAATATCTTTCCCGCGTTTTCTCGCCAGTTTCACGTCGCGTTTGAACTGACCGGAAAAAACGGGCTGGCGCATTGATCAGATTTCCAGCTTTTTGAACAGATCAGCCGCATCCCTGGCACGGTGCAAGTCTTCGCCACGCTCGCTTTTCGCCAACGTTTCCGCTGTCAGTTTGTTTGGAACCCGCATGTCAAACGGCAGCGCCTTCTCCTTGGCGATCTTGGTCAGGGCGATCCTCACCACATCGGACACGGTCAACCCCATCTCGGCCAGCACGGAGGCGGCCTCGTCCTTCAGCGTTTGATCAATTCTTGCGCGAACTAGCGTAGTGGTCATGGTTCGATGCTCCTTGAGATCAGCGTAATTATAGCTCATTTGAGCCACAACCACAATTGCCGCGCTTGAACTGAACCCAGTTCTCGATCTGGCAAGACTTGGGATCAACGACAAGAAAGTTGACGGTAATGTAAAATTCAATTACCCTATAAAACATCTTCGGCAAAGGAAATTTTTATGGCCTCACTGGCGGTAACGATGAAAGGACAACTCACCCTCAAGCGGGATTTGCTACAACATCTCGGCGTTAAGCCGGGAGAACGGATTGAGTTTGAAAAGCTTCCGGGCGGCGAGCTTCGGATCAAGGCGTCCCGACCCACCGGAGCGATTGACGACATTATCGGCATGTTCGCCGGCAAACCCAAAAAGGTGATAACCGTCGAGGAAATGAACAGGATTGCCGCTGCCGGTTGGGCGGGCAAACTGGACAAGTGAAAAAATGAGAATTTCCGTCGATACAAACGTCCTCGTGCGGGCGATTCTTCAGGATGATGTAAAGCAGGCTCGTGCGGCAACCAAACTGCTCAAGGAGGCGTCCCTGATCGCCCTATCCCTGCTGTGCCTGTGCGAACTGGTCTGGATATTACGCCAAGGCGCAAAGCTGACGAAAGAGGAGATTTCTGCTGTCATTCGTTCTTTGCTGAATGCCGGCAACGTTGCAATGGATCGGCCTGCCGTAGAAGCCGGGCTTGCACTGCTTGAAGCCGGCGGCGATTTTGCGGACGGTGTCATGGCTTATGAAGGAAACTGGCTGGGCGGTGAAACCTTCGTCTCATTCGACAAGCAAGCCGTTAAACTGATCGCCCAGCAAGGACAAAAAACGCGCCTGTTAACCTGACGAATTCTCTCCGGATAAACCGATATGCCTTTTCCCATACTGATCGCTCTTGTTCCCGCTGCCGGTGGCAGCCAGCGTTTCGGCGGGTTGCGACCGAAACAATACATGCCGCTGGCCGGACGAACGGTACTCGAATGTACGCTGTGGCGCTTGCAACAAGGATTAAAACCTAACCGCACTATCGTCGTGCTGGCGCCCGACGACAAAATATTTCCGACGCTCACCAACCTGCCGCCCGGAGTCGAGGCATTGCACTGCGGCGGCGTGACACGCGCCGAAAGTGTGCGAAACGGCCTTCTGGCGCTGGCAAAACAATGCAGCGATCAAGACTGGATTGCCGTCCACGACGCGGCGCGTCCCTGCGTTCCGATGGCGTGTTTACAATCGCTGGCAACAGTGGCGCGTGAAGCGGCGACGAAAGAAAGCGGTGCGCTTTTGGCGATGCCGCTGACCGATACATTGAAAGAGGGCACGTCCGGCGGCGTTATGGCGCGAGCGTCCGCGACGCTGGATCGGGCGCGTTTCTGGAGCGCACAAACACCGCAAATGTTTCGCTACGGCATCTTGTGCAAAGCGTTTTCACAAGAAGGCGCGTTGTCCTGCACCGACGAATCACAAACCGTCGAACGCTACTGCAAACAGACGGGCGGAACCTTGCCGCGACTGCTACGCAGCAACGCGCAAAATCTCAAATTGACCTACGCCGAAGACCTGCTTCTTGCCGAAGCGATTCTGGCCTTTCAAAAGGACAAACATCCATGATTCGAATCGGCCACGGTTTCGATGTTCATGCGTTTGCCGAAAACCGCCCATTGCGGTTGGGCGGCATCGACATTCCTTTCGAGCGCGGACTGGCCGGACACTCCGACGCCGATGTGGTGTTGCACGCCATCATTGATGCGCTGCTCGGAGCGCTGGCGCTCGGCGACATCGGCCATTTTTTTCCGGATTCGGACGTGCGTTATAAAGATGCCGACAGCCGCGTGTTGTTGTGTCACGTCGTTAACGAAATCGAAACACGCGGCTATCGCGTCGGCAACATCGACGTCACCATTATCGCCGAGCGTCCCAAACTGGCGCCGCACCGCGAAGCAATGCGGCAAACGATTGCCGACGATTTGCGTTGTGCTGTCGAGCGCGTCTCAGTCAAGGCGACGACGACAGAGAAACTCGGCTTCACGGGGCGCGAAGAAGGCATTGCGGCGCAGGCGGTGGTGTTGCTGTTTCGGAAAACAGTTTAACCGCAATCAGGTATCAGAGGTCAGGAATCAGGGATCAGAAAAGCATCATCTCACGCGAAGGCGCGAAGCCGCGAAGAATATGGAAGCTCCTTCCCCTTCAAGGGGAAGGCTGGGATGGGGATGGGTTCCTCTGGATTGCTTCGCTTCGCTCGCAATGACGCCGTTTTGGTTTCACGCGGAGTTTCGAAGCGCGTAGGTTGGACAAGCCGCAAAACGGCGCAGTCCAACAATCCAGGCGTCAAATCAGTGGCGCTTCGCTTGTCCAGATCTCGTAGGGTGGATAAGGTCGAAGACCGCAATCCACCACAACAAACCTTGGGGCGGGTTTCAAACCCGCCCTTTTTACGCATTTATTGCGGGCAAGACGCCCGCGCTCCGACGACAAACCCCCGTCGGCTTCGCCGACACCCCCTTTGAAAAGGGGGCTTTAAAACACACCTTCGCGTGAGGTCAAACGGATCCCTGATCCAGACACCCCAACAAATCACCAAAATCTTCCGGCAACGGCGACGCCCATTGCATCGGTTTCCGGCTGACCGGATGTTCCAGTCCGAGGCGTGAGGCGTGTAGCGCTTGTCGCGGAAACGCACGCAGTGCGGTAGCGATGGTTTCCGGCACGTTGGAAGCAGAAAATGAGCGTCCCGCAGCAGCACGGTAAACGGGATCACCGACCAGCGGATGACCGAGCGCGGTCAAGTGAACGCGGATCTGATGGGTACGACCGGTATCGAGTGTGCAGCGCAGCAGTGTGGCAAAACCGAAGCGTTTTTCAACCGACACTTGTGTACGCGCCGGTTTGCCACGACTGATGATCGCCATTTGGGTGCGGCGCGTCGGATGGCGTCCGATCGGCGCTTCGACGATGGCGTCGCGCTCAAAATGGCCGAACACCAGCGCCCGGTATTCGCGTTTAACGGTACGCGCCTGTAACTGGCGAACCAGATCGGTATGCGCGGTTTCGGTGCGGGCGATGACCATCAGGCCGCTGGTGTCCTTGTCGAGCCGGTGGACGATCCCGGCACGCGGTAGTTGCGCCAGCGCCGCGTCGTAATGGAGCAATGCGTTGAGCAGCGTTCCGTCGCGGTTTCCGGCGCCAGGGTGGACGGTCAGTCCGGCGGGCTTGTCAATGACCAGCAGCGCGTCGTCCTCGTGGACGACGGTCAGCCCGATGGCCTGGGGCGCGTCCTCCAGATCGTCGGGCGGCGGCGCGCTGATGGCCAGCCGCTCCCCGCCGACCAGCCGCGTTTTTGGCGGCAGTACGCGGCCATCGACCCGCACGTAACCCGCCTCAATCCACTGTTTCAGGCGGCTGCGCGAATGCTGTGGCAATAACGCCGCCAGCGCCTGATCAAGCCGGTGCCCGGAAAGCGCTTCGGGAACGCTCAGGGTGGAAGGCGTAAAGGTATAATGCCCGGAGTTCACGCAGGCTCGTCCACGAAATGAAAACACCGATGTTACTCCAGATGCCGCCTTTATCGAATTTTTACCGGCCAACGGTTGCTCCGATGCTTACCGCCTTCAAAGTGCTGGCGTTAGCGCTTGTTTGCTTTCTGACGCTGACGGGTTGCAGCACTACCGACATTCATGGCGAGACAGCGGGCTGGTCTGCCGAGCGCATTTATCAGACGGCGCGAGGCGCCATGAGCGACGGCAATTATTTGCGGGCAATCCGGTTGTTCGAGAATCTGGAGGCGCGCTATCCCTACGGGCGCTATGCCCAGCAGGCGATTCTCGAATCGGCCTACGCCAATTACCGCTTGGGCGAAACGCAAGCGGCAATCGCACAATGCGACCGCTTCATTCGGATGCATCCAAACCATCCCAGCACCGACTACGCGTACTACTTGAAAGGGCTGGTTTATTTCCGCGAGGATCAGGGATTGCTGGGCTATCTTTACGAGCTGGATCTTTCCGAACGCGACCCGCGCTCGATGCGCGAATCGTTCGACGCTTTCAAAGAGTTGGCGGAAAAGTTTCCGGACAGCCGCTACGCCGAAGACAGCAAGACGCGAATGCTTTATCTGTCCAACGCAATGGGAATGTACGAAGTTCATGCTGCGCGGTATTACTACAATCGCGGCGCTCATCTTGCCGCCGTTAACCGCGCACAAGCGGCGCTGACCAACTTCCCCCAAACCTCGTCGAACGAAGAAGCGCTGTGGTTGATGATCAACAGCTATGAAAAAATGGGACTTACCGATCTGGCGAACGATACCCGCCGCATTCTCGAAGCCTCTTTCCCTGACAGCGAATGGCTGACCGGTGGACCGAGAAAAGCGTGGTGGAAGTTTTGGTAAACATCTGAGATGCGTTCTCGCAAAATTTGCTGAAACTCCGAATTTTGCGTTCATGGGCGATTAGGATCGTTCGAGTGTGTCAGTCCGGCCTTCGACTTCCGAAGGCAGAAAACCCTTAATCTGAGGCAGGCCGTATTTGAGGAATTGATACGGCGCTGACGTTTTTTCTACAAGGAAATCGTATGCCCGATCCGATACACGACATATGTAACGCGGCTCTCGCCGGACATGCGCTTTCAGCCGAAGACGCTCTGAAGCTCATCCCTCTTTTTTCTTCACGACTCACAACGGTAATCGCCATCGCCGGACTCACTTCCGGTGCAAAGCGTTTCACCTGTGGCATCATTAATGCCAAATCTGGCCGCTGTACTGAAGACTGCGCTTTCTGCGCCCAGTCGCGCCACCACAAGACCGATGCCCCGGCCTACCCTCTGATTTCAGAGGAGGCGTTGCTTCGACGCGCCCGCGAACTGGTTGAGCGTGGTATCACACGCATGGGCATTGTTACCGCCGGCGCAGGCTTGAGCAGAAGGGATTTTGAGCATGTCTGCGTAGCGGCTCGTCGCATCCGGCAAGAGGTCAACATTGAACTGTGCGCTTCTCTGGGAACGCTTACGCCAGAAAGAGCTTGGAAACTCAAGGAGTCCGGATTCAGCAGCTACCATCACAATCTTGAAACCGCACGCAGTTTTTACCCGTCTATTTGCAGCACGCACGACTACCAAACCCGTTGCGACACCGTACTTTGCGCCAGGGAAGCTGGTTTGCGCGTTTGCTCGGGTGGTCTTTTTGGTCTCGGAGAAAGCTGGGCGCAGCGTATTGAGTTGGCGCAAACCCTGCAAGAACTTCAGGTGGACTCCATTCCGGTCAATTTTCTCATGCCCATCCCGGGAACGCCTCTGGAATCAACCCCTCCATTGAACGCGACTGAGGGCTTGGGTATTCTGGCGCTGCTGCGCCTGATGCACCCTGAACGGGATATTGTCATTTGCGGTGGGCGAACGACCACGCTCAGCGCATGGGATCGCCTCGGCTTGCTTTCTTGCGCCAACGGCATGATGGTCGGCGATTACCTGACCGAAAAAGGCAGCCCTTTTGAGCGCGACCTGACGCTGGCTCACGACTTGGCCGACTTGGACAGGAGAACTCATGTTGCCGGATAATGTATTGTGCTTTTGCATTGTCGGCACCGACACAGATGTCGGCAAAACTGTGGTGACTGCTGCGTTGGCTCGTGCCGCCGTGACCTCAGGTTTGCGCGCTCTGGTAATCAAACCGGTACAAACAGGCAGCATCCCGGATGCCCAAGGCAATCTCCAAGCGCCTGATCTTGCCTTATGCCGCGAGGCTGCCCCCGGTGCAGACACGCACTCTTTGCTGCAATTTGCCGCCGCTTGCTCGCCCCATCTCGCCGCACGGCTTGAGGCTCGATATGATGGCAAAGCGTTGACAGCGCACAATTTGGCCAATGAAATCAACAGGACAGTGCGGGAGTGGGGCGATGCCGAAGTTGGCCGAAAACTGGTTTTGCTTGAAGGCGCGGGCGGCTTGCTCACCCCTCTTGGCGCGTCGGAAACCTTGGGCGATTTGCTCGCGCTACTCGACTGGCCTGTTCTGCTCGTGGCCACCAACAGGCTCGGAGCGGTCAACCATGCCTTGCTGAGTCTGGAGGCATTGCACTCCCGCAATCTCTCCTGCCCCGGTTTTATCATGACCGAAGCGCAAGAAGCGCGGAGTGAACTGGAGCAAACCATCCGCCGAGACAACCCGTTGATCACGGCAAGCCTTGGCAAAAAACCGTGTCTGGCTGAACTGTCGCATCTGCCAAACTTGAAAGCGCCTGATCTCCCGGATCGGGAAGTGGCTTGGGATCAAGCCGCACGGGAATTGGCGCCGGCGCTCAAAGCCGTGGGAGCTTGGCAAAGCGCTTCACCGAAAACCTCAGACGAAACGGATGTCCTGCGCTTTGATCGGGAACACCTCTGGCATCCCTATACTTCGGCGCTGCATCCCACCCGGGTCTGGGAGGCCGCGAGCAGCAGTGGTTCACGCATCCGACTCAAGAATGGTCGCGAGCTTGTTGACGGCATGGCTTCCTGGTGGTGCGCCATTCACGGCTACCGGCATCCGGCGCTCATGCGGGCGCTAAAAGCCCAAGCGGAAACAATGCCACACGTCATGTTCGGGGGGCTGACCCACGCGCCTGCTGTACGTCTAGGCCGAAGGCTTCTGGACATGGTTCCGGCAGCGCTGGAGCATGTCTTTTTCGCCGATTCAGGGTCGGTAGCCGTGGAAGTCGCCCTGAAGATGGCTCTGCAATATTGGCAGGCAAAGGGCGAAACGCGGCGCACCCGCATACTAACCATTCGGGGCGGCTACCATGGCGACACCTTGGGAGCCATGAGTGTTTGTGACCCGGAAAACGGCATGCACTCGCTTTTTTCCGGTATCTTGCCAACGCAAATTTTCGCTCCCCGGCCTGAGTGCCGTTTTGATGCGCCCTACGACCCCGCCTCAGAGCAGGCTTTTGCCGAGGTGCTGACCACGCATGCGGATTCCATGGCAGCAGTTATTCTGGAACCTATTGTGCAGGGCGCGGGTGGCATGTGGTTTTATCACCCTGGCTTTCTGCGCCGCGTACATGCCCTGTGCCAGCAACACGGCTGCCTGCTCATTCTGGATGAAATCGCCACAGGCTTCGGGCGAACGGGCAAGTTATTCGCCTGCGAACATGCAGACATAGAACCGGACATTCTCTGTCTTGGCAAAGGCTTGAGTGGCGGGGTACTGACCCTCGCCGCAACCCTCGCTACGCGCAATGTTGCCGAAGGTGTCTCGCAGAATGGCAGCGCATTTATGCACGGTCCAACCTTTATGGCCAACCCGCTGGCCTGCGCCGTGGCAGAAGCAAGCCTGGAATTGATCGCAAGCGGGGCTTGGCGGGCGGATGTAGCCCGCTTGGAAGCAGGCTTGCGGAAAGGACTTTCCCGATGCGCCCATCAGCCGGGTGTGGCAGATGTGCGCGTTCTCGGCGCTATCGGAGTGGTGGAAATGGAGCGTGAAATAAACGTGGAGCGACTACAAACATTCTTCGTAACGCGGGGTGTGTGGATACGCCCTTTCGGCAAGCTGATTTATCTCATGCCGCCCTATGTGGCTACGGATGACGATATCGCTACCCTTTGCTCTGCCATCCATTGCGCCTTGGCTCAAGAAACGTGGCGATAACGATACAGAAAAACATATGGCCTTCGCACTTCTTTTTCTTTACGCCTTGCTTATTTTTGGGGTAGGTCTCATTGCCGCCCACCGCACACCCGACGGCTTCTATGTGAACAACCGAGAGAGCGGTGCCTGGAGCGTAGGCCTTTCAATCTTCGTCTCCTGCGGGGGCGCAGCCGCGACCATCGGCGTGATCGGCATGGCCTTTGCGGTAGGCACGCCGGCCTTTTGGTGGCTGGGGGCCGGAGCAGTGGGTCTTGTGCTGCTTTCTCTGGCCTTGGCTCGCAAGGTACGCGCCAGCGGTGCCTACACTCTGCCGCACATGGTGGAAACCTTTTTTGGGTCGTCGGTACGACCGGTCATCTCTGTTGTGATTGTGGTGGCCTGGATCGCCATTCTGGCAGCGCAGTTTGCAGCCCTGAGCCTTGTACTCGGCTCGCTACTCGGCCTTCCCCCTCTGCCTTGTCTGCTGATAGGCCTGGTGTTGGTCTGCGGTCACACGCTTGGTGGGCAATCGGCGATCATGCGCATAGATCGCATTCAAGCCCTGCTCATTCTTTCCTCTCTAATCGCTATGTTGGTTTGGTTGACGCAGCATAATCCTTCCTGGCTCAGCTCTGTGCGGCTAGAGGCTGTGAATGCGGACTTTCCGCCAACAAAGCTGCTCTACTTCTTGTTGATAGTGGGCGCAAATTATGTTGTTTGCCCCATGTTATTCGGTCGCATCCTTTCTGCCAAAGACGAACGAAGCGCCCGACTCGGCGGCTTGGTAGGCGCAGCGGGTCTTTTGCTGTGTGCGACTCTCATTGTGGCCGTGGGTCTTTCCTGCAAGGGGCTGATTCCAGTTGAAACGCCGCAAGACGAAGTGCTGACTTCGGTGTTGACAGTCATGCCCACTTGGATGCACTTGGTGGTGAGTTTTGCCCTCATCAGCGCCATTGTCTCCTCGGCTGACACTTGTCTGGTGACAGCGGCCACGGTGCTCAGCTTTGACTTGCTCGGGGCATTGCGGCGCAGAGCGGTTGGGGTGACTTCAAGCTTTGGGGCTGCGCGGCCTTTGCCTCTTTCGCTACGGCGGGAGTGGGCTTGTGTTCTGGTGCTCGGCCTTGCCGGAGCCGCCCTAAGCCTGTGGGGAAAGGACATTCTGGGTTTCCTGTTGATGGCGTATGGTGTATTCGCCTGCGGAGTGGTCATGCCGGTAGGCATCGGTTTGCTTCTTCACAAAAAAGGGAACTTCAATCCACGTTTTGTTCACGCCGCTGTGGTGGCGGGCGGCTTGCTTGGGCTAATAGCTGCGCTAAGCGGCAATCCGCTTTGGAGCTATGTC
>JAITMH010000187.1 GCA_031277445.1 Burkholderiales bacterium | reverse complement strand
GGGCAGAGGGCAGAGGGCAGAGGGCAGAGGGCAGAGGGCAGAGGGCAGAGGGCAGAGGGCAGAGGGCAGAGGGCAGAGGGCAGAGGGCAACCCCACGTCATTGCGAGGGACGAAGTGACGAAGCAATCCAGAAATCGAGTGGATTCTGCGTCCTGCGACTTCGCGCAGGATGACGCACTTCGCTACGCGCAGAATGACAGAGTTCTGATCCCTGATTCCTGAGCGCTGATACTTGAACCCCATCCCCACCCTAGCCCTCCCCCTTGAAAGGGAGGGAACTTCCTTTCCGCGCCCGCGCTCTCCCCAACCCGAAGATAGACGTTAAAGGCATAGCGCAGTCCCGGGCTGGCCGTTTGTGTGTGCGGCATGTGGATGACGCGCTGCCAGGCGGCGGGCTCCAGCGGCGGAAAAAAGGTGTCGCCGTCGAAGTCGGCGTCGATTTCGGTGAGGAAAAGGACGGAGGAAAGGGGCAGCGCTTGCCGGTAGAGTTCGCCGCCGCCGATGCAAAAAACGGGGGATGGTTCGGTGGCGGCGGCCAGCGCGGATTCCAGGGTCGGCACGGTCTGGGCGCCGGGGGCGGTGTAGGCGGGGTTGCGCGTTACGACGATGTTCTGGCGTTGTGGCAAGGCTCGCGGAAGTGATTCCCAGGTTTTTCGTCCCATGACAACGGTGTGACCGGTGGTCAGTTCCCGAAAATGTCGAAGGTCTTCGGGAAGATGCCAAGGCAAGCACCCGGCTTGCCCGACAACGCCGTTCCGCGCTTTTGCGGCGATGACGGCAAACGGAAAAGGCGGACGATAAAAATGGGGATCGGCCAGAATCGCTGGTATAGTATATGACATCTCACATTCGGTGAGCGTTTCGACAAGCTCATTCTTAAAGACGCCATCGTGTATTATCCGCGCTCATTAGTCAAATTCATTTCTTTTGGCTTTTTTCTGGTCAGTGTGCCGCTCATCTTCGCATTGGTCGAGCTTAATACGGCGCTCAACGAGTTGGCGGAGCAAAGCCGTGACAGCGTGTTCCACTCTGTCACGGTATCGCGCTTATCGCGGCAGTTTCTTGAGCAAGCGACGACGCTGGAGCGTCTGGCGCGGCAGTACACGATTCTTGAGGATCGTGCGGTGCTCAATGATTATGTGCGGATGCGCGACGTGCTGGCGGACACGCAGATGCAATTAACGCTTCTGGTTTCGGAAGACGAGAATGAGCATCTTCAGAACGCGATGGAAGAGGAAGCGCAGCTTTTTCTGGTTCTTCAAAAATATCCGGGCAACAGGGAGAGCGTGGCGCAGATTGTTAACGGCTACCGCGACTTCGTGACGTATGCGCAGGCAGTTCAGCAGGTGGCTTATACGATGGCAATAACGTCGGTGGATCAGTTGCAGGAAACTGCCGACGCGGGGCGTAAAAAGTGGCAGATGTTGCTATGGCCGGCGCTGGGGGTGGCTATTCTTCTGGCGGCGTCCTTAACGTTTTTGATTGCCCGCCCGGTTCGGCAGATTGATCTGGCGATCCGGCAACTGGGTGCGGCTGAATTCTCCAAGGAAATTGAGGTTCAGGGGCCTTCGGATTTGCGCTATCTGGGGCAGCGTCTCGATTGGTTGCGGGCGCGGTTGCAAACGCTCGAAGAACAACAAACGAAATTCTTGCGAAATCTGTCGCACGAATTGAAAACACCGTTGACGGCCATTCGTGAAGGCAACGAGTTGTTGCGAGACGGTATCGGCGGCAACTTGAATGACGAGCAACGCGAAATTCTGTACATTGTTCGCGAGAACACGTTGTCGTTGCAGCGGATGATTGAGGATTTGTTGCAGTACCACCAATCGCGGGTCACGGAACCAAGCGTGTTGTTGCCGGTGGACTTGGGCGATATTGTTCATCATGTCGTCCGCGAACATCGGTTGGCGGCTTGGACGCGGCTGATTTCGTTCGAGGAAAAGCTGTTGCCGCTGTTGGTGACCGGCAACGCCAAAAAAATTACGACGGTTATCGACAACCTTGTTTCCAACGCCATTAAATATTCGCCTCGGCTGGGGAAAATCCAGATTTCGATGAGGGTGGACAAGGAATGTGCCCGGTTGGAGATTGCTGACGAAGGTCCGGGGATTCCTGAGAGTGAACGCAAGCGGGTTTTTGAGTCGTTTTTCCAGGGAAACCCGCCGACAGAAAACCGCATCAAAGGTTCCGGGCTGGGGTTAACCATTGCCCGGGAATATGTGCTGGCGCATGGTGGCCGTATCGCCGCCAAAAGCCGCTCGGATGGCCGCCGTGGTGCGCGTCTGGTTTTGTGGCTTCCGTTCTGGACAAGCACTTTGCCGCTTATCGACGATTCCCGGCAAAGAACAACCATTCAACCTAAAAACGGTAGTTGACCGCTTGTAAACTTATGGAAAACCGTATGACAACTGTTTTTGGAGTTTGTTTCACCATTCACTCATTGAATAAGCGCGCTACGCGCTCGCCTGCGCTGCGCTCGGCGCGCCATGCTGCGTTGCTCCTCCTAGCGGGATGGCGGCCCGCGTTGTCGTCGCGCCTTGCCTGGCGCGCCGATCACAGCACTGGCAAGCACGCCCAACTACCGTTTTTAGGTTCAAGGAGTTTCCTGATGAAGTCGTTTTGCGATCAGACATATCGCTGTTGTTACATGGTTTTGGCGGTATTGCTCGTGACCGGGTGTACGGCATTGTCCGTTCCGCCGGAGCCGGAAGAAATCCCGCCTCCGGTTGTTGAAGCGCCGACTCCGGAGGAGATGCTGCCGCCTGAGGAAGCGCCGCCGATAGGCGACTCGGCGCGTGGACCCGTCGTAACACCGGAAGAAACTTTGTTGCGGCAACAGCTTGAAGAACATGTCAGGTTTCAGAAACTGCTCGAAGATTTGGCGCGTTATTCGAATTTGAGCGCCGAAGAATCGCAGCGAATACAAGCGGAGTTGAGCGGCAGAATTTCGGCAACGGCTCAGGGTGCTGACAACGGGAGTCGTATCCGGTTAGCGTATCTCCAGTCGTTGCTTCCTTCCGGGCTTGGCGATCAGCGGGCGTTATTGATGCTTGAAACCGTGATAAAGAACGAAAAAGCATCGGCGTCATTTCAGCATCTGGCGAACATCTTGCGAACGCAGATTCAGGAAAAACGGCAGACCTTGCAAAAACTGGAGGCGTTAAGGGATATTGACCGTTTGCAGTTGGAAGAACGAATACCTGACAACAGGATACCGCCGCCCATACCGACACCCACAGCGCCGCCCAAACGGCCATAAGGAAAATATTGATATGGTTGCGGACATTCTCCTCGTTGATGACGATGCAGACTTGTTGAAACTGATCGGCTTGCGCCTGTCGTCGGCGGGCTATCGTGTCCGAACCGCCGAGAGCGGCGAACGGGCGCTGGCCATGATCGACGTGACGCCGCCGGCGCTGGTGATTACCGATTTGCGGATGCCCGGCATGGACGGGATGCAAATGTTTGACGCGCTGCATCGGCGGCACCCGACATTGCCGGTCATTATCTTGACAGCGCACGGCACGATTCCCGAAGCTGTGGCGGCGACCGAACGCGGCGTGTTCGGTTTTCTGACCAAGCCGTTCGGAAGTCAGGAATTGCTGGAAAAAGTGGCGGACGGTTTGCGCTTGACCGCTGGCCCGACCGACACGAACGAAAGCGACAGTTGGCGGCGCGACATCATCACCCGCGCGCCCCACATGGAAGACTTGTTGCGTCAGGCGCGTCTGGTCGCCGAGTCCGACGCCAGCGTGCTGATTTTTGGTGAGTCGGGAACCGGCAAGGAAGTGCTGGCGCGGGCGATTTATCGGGCGAGTCGGCGCGCCGATAAACCGTTCATCGCAATCAACTGCGGGGCGTTCCCCAGCGATTTGCTGGAGTCCGAATTGTTCGGGCATGTGCGCGGCGCGTTTACCGGCGCGGTCGGCGAACATTCGGGACTGTTTCAGGCAGCGCATGGCGGTACCTTGTTTCTCGACGAAATCGGCGACATGCCGCTACCGTTACAAGTCAAGCTGCTGAGAACCCTGCAAGAGCGCGAAGTGCGACCCGTGGGATCGACCAAAACAACGCCCGTCGATGTTCGGGTCATCTCCGCGACGCACCGCGATCTGGAAACCCTGCTGACGTCCAACCAATTCCGCGAAGACCTGTATTACCGTTTGAATGTGGTGTCACTGCATCTGCCGCCGCTGGCCGAACGGCGCGAAGACATCCCGCTGCTGGCCGCGCACTTCTTGGAAAAGCTGGCCGAGCGCTATGGCAAGACGGTGGTGCCGAATCTGGCGCCCGACGCGATGGATTTGTTGACGGCAGCGCCCTGGCCGGGCAACATCCGGCAGTTGCTGAACGTCATGGAGCAGGCGCTGGCGCTGGCGGCAACCACGGTCATTCCTTTGTCGCTGATCCAGAAAGCCCTGCGGGAAGAAACCGATTCGATTCCGCCGCTTGAAGAAGCACGCCGCACCTTCGAGCGCGATTACCTGGTGCGCCTGCTCAAAATGACCGGCGGCAACGTGACGCGGGCGGCGATCAAGGCCAAACGCAACCGAACAGAATTTTATAAACTCATGCAGCGCCATAACCTTGAATTATCAATGTTCAAGGAACCATAGGGACTGAGGTTCGGAGCAGCCCGCCCATTTCGCTAAAGCAACACTTGGGCGAGCGAAGTTTATTTTCTTTTAAATCAAAGGCTAACCGTCTTTTATCATCAAATTTGTATGAAAAAAACCTGTTTTTCGATGCTTTCACTTCTTGT
>JAITMH010000113.1 GCA_031277445.1 Burkholderiales bacterium | reverse complement strand
CCTTAGCATTTAATGCTAGACTTAAGGGTTACGAAAAGTCATCTTGTCGCTTTCTTTCTTTCCGTTTCGCGTATGTCCGATTTTTTGCGTATTGGCATTGATGTGGGTTCTACGACTGTCAAGGTCGTCGTCGTCGATCACGAACACCGCCTTCTTTACAAGGCGTACACCCGGCACCTCTCCGAAGTCCGCCGGACGGTAGCCGATGGCATAGCGCAGTTGCGGCAGAACATTTTGTTCGCCGACGATGCGCCGGCGACGCTGGTCATCACCGGCTCCGGCGGCCTCGGTATCGCGGAGATCGCCGGTTTTCCGTTCGTGCAGGAGGTGATCGCCTGCACCCGGGCTGTTGAAGTGCTGGCGCCACCCACCGATGTGGCGATTGAGCTGGGCGGTGAAGATGCCAAGATCACGTTTTTTACCGGCGGCATCGAGCAGCGAATGAACGGTGCCTGCGCCGGCGGCACCGGCGCCTTCATCGACCAGATGGCGAGTCTGCTGCGCACCGACGCTGTCGGCCTAAACGAACTGGCGCACGGAGCGAAGAACCTTTATCCGATTGCGGCGCGTTGCGGCGTGTTTGCAAAAACCGATGTGCAGCCGCTGTTGAACGAAGGCGTCGCGCGCGGTGATATTGCGTTGTCGATCTTTCAGGCGGTCGCGCATCAAACCATCAGCGGTCTGGCCTGCGGTCGCAAGATCAAAGGGAAAGTGGCTTTCCTCGGCGGGCCTTTGAATTTTCTGCCCGAGCTGAAAAAACGCTTTATCGAAACCTTGCGGTTGAGCGCCGACGATGTGGTGGCCACGAACAACAGTGAATTGTTCGTGGCGCTGGGCGCGGCGCTGCACGGCAAGCCAAAGGAAGCAAAGCCTTTCTCGAAGATTGCCGATGCTTTTGAAGGAGTGCAGAACAGCCACCAGCGCGAAATCGCTACGTTACGCCCGTTCTTCAACGACGCCGAGGAGCGGCGCGCCTTCGAAGCGCGCCATTGGGAAGCAAAAGTGGCGCGCGCCGAACTGGCGAGATATCGCGGGCCGGTATTTCTGGGAATCGACGGCGGCTCAACGACAACCAAGGCTGTGCTGATCGGCGAGAACGGCGAACTGCTGTATTCCTGCTACGGCAGCAACGAGGGCGACCCGTTGCGCGTTGTCGCTGCGGCTCTCGATGAAATCTACGCAACGCTCCCCGAAGGAATAACCATTGCCGCGTCGGCAGCGACGGGTTACGGCGAGGCGCTGATCCGCGATGCGTACAAGATCGACTTCTCCGAGGTCGAGACGATTGCCCACTACAAGGCAGCCAACCATTTTTTGCCCGGCGTCGATTTTATTCTGGACATCGGCGGGCAGGACATGAAATGTTTGCGCATTAAAAACGGTGTGATCGACAACATTCTGCTGAATGAAGCGTGTTCTGCGGGATGCGGCTCGTTTATCGAAACCTTCGCGCAATCGGTGCAAATGCCGGTTGCCGCTTTCGCCAAAGCGGCGCTGGAATCACGGGCGCCGGCGGATCTGGGATCGCGCTGTACAGTGTTCATGAATTCGAGCGTCAAGCAGGCGCAAAAAGAGGGCGCTTCGGTTTCGGACATCTCGGCGGGGCTATCGTATGCGGTGGTTAAAAACGCGCTGATCAAAGTGCTGAAAGTACGCAACCCGAAAGAGCTTGGCGAAAAAATCATCGTTCAGGGCGGGACGTTTTACAACGATTCGGTGCTGCGCGCGTTTGAATTGATTTCGGGGCGCGACGCGGTGCGTCCTGACATCGCCGGCCTGATGGGCGCGTTCGGCTCGGCGCTGATCGCCAAGGAACGCTGGCAAGGCATCGAGCCGTCAACCATGCTGAGTCTGGAAGCGTTGCAACAATTTTCGGTAAAACAGTCGATGGCGCGTTGCGGCCAATGCACCAATTACTGCGCGATGACGGTCAACCGTTTTTCCGACGGCCGCAAATCCATTTCGGGAAATCGTTGCGACCGCGGCCTCGGCAAGAAAAAAAGCGGCAACGATTTGCCCGATCTGTTTGCGTACAAATATGAGCGTGTGCTCGATTACCAACCGCTGGAAGAAGGGCCGCGCGGCACCATCGGAATTCCGCGTGTTCTCAATCTTTTTGAAAATTATCCGTTGTGGTTTACGTTTCTGACAACGCTGGGTTATCGCGTGGTGCTGTCGTCGCCGTCGTCGAAAGCGGTGCTGGAGCAGGGGCTTGACACGCTTCCCTCCGACTCGATCTGTTACCCGGCCAAGCTGGCCAACGGCCATATCGTCGATCTGGTGCAGCGGGGCGTCAGAACGATTTTTTATCCGTGCGTGCCTTATGAGAACAAGGAATTTGACGACGCCGACAATCATTTCAACTGTCCGGTCGTCACCTCCTATCCCGAACTGATCCGCAACAATATCGACCTGCTTAAGGAGCACAACGTCGCGTTGATCCAGCCTTTCCTGTCGCTGGAGGACAAAGAAAAACTCGCCAAACGGCTGGCGCAAGTGTTCGCACCTTTCGGGTTCAAGGCAGCGGAAGTCTATCGCGCGCTCGATGCCGGCTGGGAAGAGCAGCAATGTTTCAAACGGGACATTCAACACAAAGGTGAGGAAGTTCTGGAATGGCTGGCGGAAACCGGGGCGCGCGGTATTATTCTTGCTGGCCGACCGTATCATATTGACCCCGGAATCCATCACGGCATTCCGCAAATCATCACCGCGCTGGGCATGGCGGTGCTTACCGAAGATTCGGTAGCGCATCTGGGCAAACTCGACGAACCGTTGCGCGTCGTCGATCAATGGATGTACCACGCGCGGCTGTACCGCGCCGCTGCGCTGGCGGCGGTGAAAAACAATCTGGACGTGATCCATTTGAATTCGTTCGGCTGCGGGCTGGATTCAGTAGCGACTGACCAGGTTCAGGAAATTCTCGAAAAGCGCGGCAAGATTTACACGACCATCAAGATCGACGAGGGCAAAAATCTCGGCGCGGCGCGGATTCGCATTCGTTCGCTGAAAGCGGCGCTGGAAGAACGCAAGCAGCAGGCGCCCCATGTGATCCATTTCCATCCGCCCAAATACAATCGCCGCCCTTTCACCAAAGCGATGCGCGAGACGCACACCATCCTTGTGCCGCAAATGTCGCCGATCCATTTTCAGTTTCTCGAACCGGCGTTCAACGCTTTCGGCTATCGTCTGAAAATTCTCGAAGACGTTAGCTCGACGGCGATTGATGAAGGGTTGCGTTACGTCAACAACGATGCTTGCTATCCGGCAATCATTGTGATCGGGCAACTCATCGAAGCGCTGAAATCCGGCGAATACGATCCTGAGACGACAGCAATGTTGATTAC
>JAITMH010000103.1 GCA_031277445.1 Burkholderiales bacterium | reverse complement strand
ATCATGGAGTTCTGCAAAGCGTTTAACGCGCAGACGCAGAAAGTGGAACCGGGACTGCCGATTCCGGTGGTGATCACCGCTTACGCGGACAAGAGCTTTACTTTCATTATGAAAACGCCACCGGCGACCGTCCTGATTAAAAAGGCGGCGAAGGTGGACAAGGGCAGCCCAAGACCGCATACCGACAAGGTCGGTAAACTGACGCGGGCGCAGGCGGAAGAAATCGCCAAGACCAAACAACCCGACCTCACGGCTGCGGATATGGATGCCGCCGTCCGCACGATTGCGGGCAGCGCACGCAGCATGGGCATCACGGTGGAAGGGGTGAAATAATCATGAGCGAACAGAAAAAGCAGAAAAGCAATTTGAGCAAGCGCATGCAAGGCGTGCGCGGCAAAGTCGATCGCAGCAAGAATTATCCGGTTGACGAAGCGTTGGCGCTGGCGAAAACAAACGCGGTGGCCAAGTTCGATGAGTCGATTGATGTCGCGGTTAACCTCGGCGTCGATGCGCGTAAATCCGATCAAAGCGTGCGCGGTTCGGTGGTCTTACCGGCTGGAACCGGCAAGACGGCTCGTGTCGCCGTGTTCGCGCAGGGCGAAAAAGCCCAGCAAGCGGAAGAAGCGGGCGCGGACATCGTTGGTTTCGACGATCTGGCGGCGAAAGTCAAAGGCGGCTTCATGGATTTCGACGTGGTGATCGCCACGCCGGACGCGATGAAAGTGGTCGGACAACTGGGTCAGGTGTTGGGGCCACGCGGTTTGATGCCGAACCCGAAAGTGGGCACGGTATCGGCGGATGTGGTGACGGCGGTCAAGAACGCCAAAGCCGGTCAGGTGCAGTACCGCACCGACAAGGCCGGGATCATTCATTGCACGATCGGACGGGCGTCATTCGAGACGGAAGCGTTGAAGACGAATTTGCTGGCGCTGATCGAAGCGCTGAACAAGGCGAAGCCCGCAAGTTCGAAGGGCGTGTATCTGCGCCGGATCAGCGTGTCGAGTACGATGGGCGCCGGTATTCGCGTTGATACCAGTGCATTGATGCAGAAATCGGCTGCGGCTTGATCGCAGGTTGATGAAAGAACGGGAAACCTGCCGGAAAGATTGAGCGAAGACTCATTCAGCAGGTTTCACAAAAAGTTTGAGGGCGCATGCGAAGCGAAACATCAAACGCATGCAGGCCGTCAAAGACCGCAGGAGCTGTAAAGGCTTAAAGCGGAAGCGAAGCTTCCGGTCCTGCGCAGATGGTGCCTTAAAGAACAGGATTTCCTGGACGTTAGGACACCGTATCGAGGCGTCAGCAGTCGGGGCGCTGTGGTAAAGGCGAGCGGTCGCACGTTGCGCGTTGATGGCGCAACAAGCGGCAGGCTCTATTGATAAAAGAGGTGGACCTTGCTTAATCTTGAGCAAAAACAAGCAGTGGTCGCGGAAGTGTCAGCGCAGGTGGAAAAAGCGCAGACCATCATTCTGGCGGAAAACCGCGGAGTGAGCGTCGGCGATATGACCAAGCTGCGCGCCAAGGCGCGTGAGTCCGGTGTGTACTTCAAAGTGCTGAAGAACACGCTGGTTCGGCGTGCTGTGGCCGATACGCCGTTTGCCGCGTTGTCCGAGAAGATGAGCGGGCCGTTGACGTACGGGATCAGCAGTGATCCGGTGGCGGCGGCCAAGGTGTTGAGCGATTTCGCCAAAGGCAACGACAAATTCGTCGTGGTCGGCGGCGCGATGCCGGGGCAAATGATGTCGGTGCAGGAAGTCGCTGCGCTGGCCGCGTTGCCGTCGCGTGACGAACTCATCGCCAAACTCATGGGCACGATGCAGGCGCCGGTCGCCAAGTTTGTCCGGACGCTGAACGAAGTGCCGGGCAAGTTCGTGCGGACATTGGCAGCAGTATGTGACGCCAAAGCGGCGTAACCGTTAAGCGTTTCTTTTCGCGGCTTAAACATTTTTATTATTCAGATCAACGTTTCAGGAGTTTTACATGTCTGTTCAAAACGAAATTCTCGACAAAATTGCGTCTATGTCCGTTCTGGAGCTTTCCGAACTGATCAAGGCGATGGAAGAAAAATTCGGTGTGTCCGCAGCGGCGGCAGTGGCCGTGGCGGCGCCGGCTGGTGGCGGTGCGCCGGCAGCGGCAGCCGAGGAGCAAACCGAATTCACCGTGATACTGGCGGCTGTCGGTGAAAACAAGGTGAATGTGATCAAGGCGGTGCGTGAACTCACCGGCCTGGGTCTCAAGGAAGCCAAAGACCTGGTTGACGGTGCGCCGAAACCGGTCAAGGAAGCGGTTGCGAAGGCCGACGCCGAAGCTGCCAAGAAGAAACTGGAAGACGCAGGCGCCAAAGTCGAAGTCAAGTAAGCGATTTTGGAAGAAAGACAAAGCCGGTGATGATTCGCCGGCTTTTGTCGCCCAGCAAACCCCCGCCGCCTTCGGCGGCACCCCCTTTGAAAAGGGGGCAGGGCGGGGCAGGGTGGGGGAGGGGGGAGTAAAGACAGAGGGTGCAAAAAAGCGGATTGTGGAACCGTAAAACCGTAGGCTGGGATGAGCGAAGCGAATCCCGGTTTCAAACGGGTGGTTTCATTGTCAATCAGTCTGCTTTTTTTCGTCTTCTGAAACGACTGGAGAAGACAGGCCTGGTCGGGCGACAAAAACCGTCGCCGTCCGCCAGCGGTTGGTAGAGGCCAACCACCAAGCCTCGGCGCACGAAGCGCTTTTCTGAAACACGACGCCACCCGTGAGCGTATCGTGTGGGGAATGTTTCGTGCGTTCAGTCGATGACCGTCGGGCGCTTCCGGTCGAAGCGCTCGTTCATCGGAGAGGTTATGGTTAAAAATTATTCCTTCGCGGAAAAGAAACGTATCCGTAAAAGTTTTGCCAAGCGCGGCACCGTTCTTACCGTTCCGTTTCTTCTGGAAACGCAGCTTGATTCCTACCGGTCGTTTTTGCAGCAGAACATGCCTGAGGGCAAACGCAAATCACAAGGATTGCAACTGGCTTTTGAGTCGGTGTTCCCGATTGCGAGTCACTCCGGAAATGCGCGGCTTGAATACGTTTCGTATTCGTTGCAGTCGCCTGCTTTTGATGTGATCGAGTGCCAACAGCGCGGTTTGACGTATTGTTCGGCGCTGCGTGCCCGCGTCCGGCTGGTGTTGATGGACAAGGATTCGGCAACGCCGAAGATACGGGAAGTGAAGGAACAGGAAGTTTACATGGGCGAGATTCCGCTCATGACCGAAAACGGCTCGTTCGTCATCAATGGCACCGAGCGCGTGATCGTGTCGCAGTTGCACCGTTCGCCGGGCGTGTTTTTCGAGCACGATCGCGGCAAAACGCACAGTTCGGGCAAGCTGCTGTTTTCGGCGCGGGTGATTCCGTATCGCGGTTCCTGGCTCGATCTTGAATTTGATCCGAAGGACGTTTTGTTCTTCCGCGTGGACCGCCGCCGCAAGATGCCGGTGACGATTCTGCGGAAAGCCATCGGTTATACGGCGGAAACGATTTTGCGCGAGTTCTTCGAGTTCGACACGTTCCATTTGTCGGCGACGGGTTATCAGATGGCGTTGATTGCCGACCGGCTGAAAGGCGAACTGGCAACGTTCGACATCGTTGGCAAGAACGGTCAAGTGGTCGTTCCGAAGGACAAGCGCGTCACCGCTCGTTCGGTGCGCGAGTTGCAGGAAAGCGGCGTCAAGACCATCGCAGTGCCGGAAGATTACGTGACCGGACGGGTGCTGGCCGTGCATGTGGTTGACCAGAGCACGGGCGAAGTGCTGGCCAAGGCCAACGATGAAATCACGCCGGAACTGTTGGTCAAGCTGACGACAGCGGGAATCACCGAGATTCAGACGCTGTTCACCAACGAACTTGACTGCGGTGCATATATTTCGCAGACGCTGCGTACCGACGACACGCCCGATCAATACGCGGCGCGTGTGGCGATTTACCGGATGATGCGTCCTGGCGAGCCGCCGACGGAAGAAGCGGTGGAAGCGTTGTTCAAAGGGCTGTTCTTTTCCGATGAGCGCTACGATTTGTCGTCGGTGGGACGGATGAAATTCAACCGCCGGGTCGGTCGCGCCGAAGTCGGTGGCGCAACAACGTTGAGCAACGAAGACATCGTGGCGGTGATCAAGATCGTCGTCGATTTGCGCAACGGTCGCGGTGAAGTCGATGACATCGACCATCTGGGCAACCGTCGTGTGCGGTCGGTCGGCGAGCTTGCCGAAAACCAGTTCCGCTCCGGGTTGGTGCGTGTCGAGCGTGCAGTGAAAGAGCGCTTGGGTCAGGCGGAGAGTGAAAATCTGGTGCCGCACGATTTGATTAACGCCAAACCGATCTCGGCAGCGATCAAGGAATTTTTCGGTTCTTCGCAACTGTCGCAGTTCATGGATCAAACCAATCCGCTGTCAGAGATTACGCACAAGCGCCGCGTGTCGGCATTGGGACCGGGCGGTCTGACACGCGAGCGGGCAGGGTTTGAAGTGCGCGACGTGCATCCGACGCATTACGGTCGCGTTTGTCCGATTGAAACGCCGGAAGGTCCGAACATCGGCTTGATCAATTCGCTGGCGTTGTATGCGCGCACCAACGAATACGGTTTTCTCGAAACGCCTTATCGCAAAGTGACCAACAGTGTCGCAACACGCGACATCGAATACTTGTCGGCGATTGAAGAAGGTCAGTATGTGATCGCGCAGGCAAGCGCCGAGATGGACGCGAAAGGGCGGCTGACCGAAGATTTGGTGTCGTGCCGTCTTGATGGTGAATCAATGCTGTCACCGGCGGACAAAGTGCAGTACATGGACGTTGCGCCATCGCAGATCGTTTCGGTGGCGACGGCGTTAATCCCGTTCCTTGAACACGACGACGCCAACCGCGCACTGATGGGTTCAAACATGCAGCGTCAGGCGGTTCCCTGTTTGCGACCGGAAAAACCGCTGGTCGGCACCGGCATCGAGCGGACGGCGGCGCTGGATTCGGGAACCATGGTGAAAGCGGCGCGTGGCGGTCGTGTCGATTACGTCGATGCGACACGAATCGTGGTGCGTGCCAACGACGATGAAACGGCGGCCGGTGATGTCGGCGTCGATATTTACAACCTCGTCAAATACAAGCGTTCCAATCAAAGCACCAACATCAATCAGCGCCCACTGGTTCGGGTCGGCGACATGATCCATCGCGGCGACGTGATTGCCGACGGCGCTTCGACCGACAAGGGCGAGTTGGCGCTCGGGCAGAACATGCTGGTCGCCTTCATGCCCTGGAACGGTTACAACTACGAAGACTCGATCCTGATTAACGAGAGCATCGTTGGGGAGGATCGCTATACGTCCATTCACATCGAGGAATTGACGGTGGTGGCGCGTGACACCAAACTCGGCGCAGAGGAAATCACCCGCGACGTGCCGTCGCTCGGTGAAGGGCAGTTGTCGCGGCTCGACGAGGCCGGTATCGTCAACATCGGCGCCGAAGTCGAAGCGGGCGACGTGCTCGTCGGCAAAGTGACGCCGAAGGGCGAAACGCAGTTGACGCCGGAAGAAAAACTGTTGCGGGCGATCTTCGGTGAGAAGGCCTCCGACGTTAAAGATACCAGCCTGCGCGTACCGTCCGGCATGGCGGGGACGGTGATTGATGTGCAGGTGTTCACCCGCGAAGGGCTGGCGCGTGATTCGCGGGCGCAACAAATCATTGATCACGAATTGAAAAATTACCGTCTCGATTTGAACGATCAGTTGCGTATCGTTGAAGACGATGCGTTTGCGCGACTGGGACGGCTTCTGATCGGCAAAAAAGTTAATGGCGGCCCGAAGCGAATTGCCAAAGGGACGGTGATTGCGGCGGACTATCTGGAAGACGTGCCGCGTCACGACTGGTTTGACATCCGTCTTGCCGACGAAACGACGGCGCAGCAGATGGAAGCGATCAAGGATTCGCTGGCGCAGATGCGTGTGCGTTTCGATGAAACGTTTGAAGTCAAGAAACGCAAGCTGACGCAAGGTGATGAATTGCCTCCGGGCGTTCAGAAAATGGCGAAGGTGTATGTTGCCGTGAAACGCCGCTTGCAGGCCGGTGACAAAATGGCCGGTCGTCACGGCAACAAAGGTGTTGTCTCAAAGATCATTCCGATAGAAGACATGCCCTACACGACGGATGGAACGCCGGTGGACATCGTGCTGAATCCGTTGGGGGTGCCGTCGCGGATGAACATCGGCCAGATTCTCGAAGTGCATCTGGGCTGGGCGGCAAAGGAACTGGGACAAAAGATCAACCGGATGCTGAAAGCGCAAACGATGGCGAAAGAAGTCCGCCAATACCTCGAAGAAATCTACGGCAAGTCCGGCCTGCCGGAAGACCTTAAAAAGTTTTCCGACGAAGAAATTCTTGAGATGGCGGGCAACCTGTGCGGCGGCATTCCGTTTGCGACGCCGGTGTTCGACGGCGCCAATGAGGGCGAGATCAAGCGCATGCTCGAAATGGCAGGCTTGCCGAGTTCCGGTCAGGAGACTTTGTACGACGGACGCACGGGCGATGCGTTTGATCGGCCTGTCACCATCGGCTACATGCACATGCTGAAACTGCACCACCTGGTTGACGACAAGATGCACGCCCGTTCGACCGGCCCGTACAGTCTGGTGACACAGCAGCCGTTGGGCGGTAAAGCGCAGTTCGGCGGTCAGCGTTTCGGTGAAATGGAAGTGTGGGCGCTGGAAGCGTATGGCGCGTCGCACACGTTGCAGGAAATGTTGACCGTGAAGTCGGACGACGTGGGCGGCCGCACCAAGGTCTATGAAAGCATTGTCAAAGGTGAGCACAAAATCGAAGCGGGAATGCCCGAATCGTTCAATGTGCTGGTCAAGGAAATTCGCTCGTTGGCGATTGATGTCGATATGGAAACGAAATCCTGAGATCAGACAACGAACCACGGAAATCCAACACGATATCTCGCTATGACGGCATTGATGAATGACATGAGTGCCACAACAGAAACGGAGTACGCATGAAAGCGCTTCTCGATTTATTCAAGCAAGTAACTCAGGACGGTGAGTTTGATTCGATTAAGGTGGGCCTGGCCTCACCGGAAAAAATTCGCGCCTGGTCTTACGGCGAAGTCAAAAAGCCGGAAACGATCAATTACCGGACGTTCAAACCTGAGCGCGACGGTTTGTTTTGCGCCAAGATTTTCGGTCCGGTGAAGGATTACGAATGTCTGTGCGGCAAATACAAGCGGTTAAAGCATCGCGGCGTGATTTGTGAAAAATGCGGCGTTGAAGTGACGCTGACCAAAGTGCGGCGCGAACGGATGGGGCATATCGAATTGGCCAGTCCGGTATCGCACATCTGGTTCTTGAAAAGTCTGCCGTCGCGTCTGGGCATGGTGCTCGACATGGCGCTGCGCGACATTGAGCGCGTGCTTTATTTTGAAGCGTATGTGGTGACCGATCCGGGACTGACGCCGCTGAACCGTTGCCAACTGCTGACCGAAGAAGATTATTTGTCCAAGACCGAACAGTACGGCGATGACTTTCGTGCCAGCATGGGCGCTGAAGGCGTTCGTGACTTGCTGAAAGGGCTTAACGTTTCCAATGAAGTCGATCGTCTCCGCAAAGAACTGGACGTGACCAACTCGGAAGCGAAGATCAAAAAGATCGCCAAGCGGCTGAAAGTGCTTGAAGCGTTCGTTAAATCCGGAATCAAACCGGAGTGGATGGTTCTCGAAGTGTTGCCGGTGTTGCCGCCCGAATTGCGGCCATTGGTGCCGCTCGATGGTGGCCGCTTTGCGACGTCGGACTTGAATGATTTGTACCGCCGCGTGATTAACCGCAACAACCGATTGAAGCGGCTGCTCGAACTGAAAGCGCCGGACATCATTGTGCGCAACGAGAAGCGGATGCTGCAAGAGGCGGTCGATTCGTTGCTTGACAATGGCCGTCGCGGCAAGGCGATGACCGGTGCGAACAAGCGTCCGTTGAAATCGCTGGCCGACATGATCAAGGGCAAGAGCGGTCGTTTCCGTCAAAACCTGCTCGGTAAGCGCGTTGACTATTCGGGACGTTCGGTGATTGTTGTCGGCCCGCAGTTGAAGCTGCATCAATGCGGTTTGCCGAAACTGATGGCGCTCGAATTGTTCAAGCCGTTCATCTTCAACAGACTGGAGATGATGGGACGCGCCACGACGATCAAGGCGGCAAAGAAGATGGTGGAAAATCAGGAACCGATCGTCTGGGACATTCTGGAAGAAGTGATTCGTGAGCATCCTGTTCTGCTCAACCGTGCGCCGACGCTGCACCGTCTGGGGATTCAGGCGTTCGAGCCGGTGCTGATTGAGGGCAAGGCGATTCAGTTGCATCCGCTGGTGTGTACCGCGTTTAACGCTGACTTCGACGGCGACCAGATGGCGGTGCACGTACCGTTGTCGCTGGAAGCGCAGATGGAAGCCCGCACGTTGATGCTGGCGTCGAACAACGTGTTGCTGCCGTCGAACGGCGAGCCGTGTATTGTGCCGTCGCAAGACATCGTGCTTGGCCTGTATTACGCGACACGCGAAAAAATCGGCGCCAGAGGTGAAGGCATGTTGTTCGCCGATGAAGCCGAGTTGTCACGCGCTTACGATACCAAGCAAGTCGAACTGCACGCCAAAGTGACGGTGCGCCTTCGTGAAACGGTCAAGGACGGCGACGAGTTGCAGGAACGGATCACGCGCTACGAAACGACGGTTGGTCGGGCGCTGTTGTCGGAAATTCTGCCGACCGGAATGCCGTTTTCAGCGCTCAACAAACCGCTGAAGAAAAAAGAAATCTCAAAACTCATCAACATGAGTTTCCGCTTGTGCGGATTGCGCGAAACGGTGATTTTTGCCGACAAACTGATGCAGTCCGGCTACGCGCTGGCGACCCGTTGCGGCATTTCGTTTGCCGCCGACGACATGATGGTGCCGGGAGAGAAAAAGACAATCATTGAAGCCGCCGAAAAAGAGGTTAAGGAAATCGAACGGCAATACACTTCCGGTCTGGTCACGCATGGCGAACGCTACAACAAAGTGGTCGATATCTGGGGACGCGCCGGTGACGATATCGCCAAGGTGATGATGGCGCAGTTGTCGAAGATGGATGTGGTTGATCGTGAAGGCAAGGCCGTCACTCAGGATTCGTTCAACGCGATCTACATGATGGCCGACTCGGGCGCACGGGGTTCGGCGGCGCAGATTCGCCAGTTGGCCGGGATGCGGGGTTTGATGGCGCGTCCGGACGGTTCGATTATCGAAACGCCGATCACCGCGAATTTCCGCGAAGGTTTGAACGTGTTGCAATACTTCATCTCGACGCACGGCGCTCGTAAAGGTCTGGCCGACACCGCGTTGAAGACAGCGAACTCAGGATACCTGACGCGCCGTCTGGTTGACGTGACGCAAGACCTGGTGGTGACCGAACACGATTGCGGTTCGCGTAACGGAGTGGTGCTGAAAGCGTTGACCGAAGGCGGCGAAGTGGTCGAACCGTTGCGTGATCGTATTCTGGGGCGCGTCACTTCCAGCGATGTGGTGCATCCTGAAACACAGGTGACGTTGTACGAAGCGGGAACCTTGCTGAGCGAAGAAGAAGTCGAACAAATCGAACTTCTGGGCATCGACGAAGTTAAAGTGCGGGCGCCGCTGACTTGCGACACACGCTACGGACTGTGCGCGAAGTGTTATGGGCGCGATCTGGGGCGTGGACATCTGGTGAACGTCGGCGAAGCGGTCGGCGTGATTGCGGCGCAGTCGATTGGTGAACCGGGAACGCAGTTGACGATGCGGACATTCCACATCGGCGGCGCGGCATCGCGGACAGCGGCAGCATCGCACGTCGAAGCGAAGTCGGTGGGAACCGTGCGTTTTTCGGCGCAGATGCGGTATGTGACCAACACCAAGGGCGCGTTGATCGTGATCGCACGTTCCAGCGAAATTTCGATTCACGACGACAATGGCCGCGAGCGTGAGCGCCACAAGATTCCTTATGGTGCGACACTGCTGGTCAAGGACGGCGAAGCGATCAGAGTCGGCAAGTCGTTGGCGCAATGGGACGCGACGGCGCGTCCGATCATCACTGAATACAGTGGTCGAATCAAATTCGAAAACGTCGAAGAAGGCGTGACCGTCGCCAAACAAGTGGACGACGTGACCGGCTTGTCAACGCTGGTGGTGATCGACCCGAAACGTCGCGTCAGCAGCGCCGCCAAAGGCGTGCGACCGCAGGTGAAACTGCTGGACGAGCGTGGCGAAGAAATTTTCCTCGCAGGTTCCGACCAACCGGTGAACATCACCTTCCAACTCGGTTCCATCATCACAGTGAAAGACGATCAAGTCGTCAACGTCGGCGACGTGCTGGCGCGGATTCCGCAAGAAACGTCGAAGACACGCGACATCACCGGCGGTCTGCCGCGAGTGGCGGAACTGTTTGAAGCGCGTTCGCCGAAAGACGCCGGTGTGCTCGCCGAAGTGACCGGCACCGTTTCCTTCGGTAAAGACACCAAGGGCAAACAGCGGTTGGTGATCACCGATCTCGACAACGTGCCGCACGAATACCTGATCCCGAAAGACAAGCACGTGATGGCGCACGATGGTCAGGTTGTCAACAAGGGCGAAATGATCGTCGATGGCCCGGCGGATCCGCACGATATTCTGCGTCTGCTCGGCGTGGAAGCGCTGGCGCGTTACATCACCGACGAAGTGCAGGACGTTTATCGTCTTCAGGGCGTGAAGATCAACGACAAACATATTGAAGTGATCGTTCGTCAGATGTTGCGTCGCGTTCAGGTACACGATGCGGGTGACACGCGCTTCATTCCGGGCGAACAAGTGGATCGTTCGGAAATTCTTGACGAAAACGATCGCGCCACCAAGGCGGGCAAGCAACCGGCGGCCTACGAGCACATGCTGTTGGGTATC
>JAITMH010000059.1 GCA_031277445.1 Burkholderiales bacterium | reverse complement strand
CGTTTTTCGATGCGCCCATTTTCTGGATTGCTTCGCTTCGCTCGCAATGACGCCGAATTTTCTTTGTGTTCCTTGCGTTCTTTGCGGTTAAATCAGTTTTTGGGCTCCCGGATGGCGCTTCGCTTATCCGGGCTACTTGCTAAACCGTCAAGTCTTCAAACGCAGAAAACGCCGTACCGCAGCCCACCACTTTTCCGGTACGCCAATCAACGCCAGCGCCAACGACATCAATCCGATTCCGGCGGCTTCTGCGCCGTCGGGCTTTTCGCTCAGCAACCACCAGGCCCACAACACGCTCATGATCGGGATGATTAACGTCGAAAGTCCCGCCACTCCGGCTGGTAACGTGCGCAGAATGAACAACCACAAAGCCCAGGCCAACGCCGTTGCCAATACTGCGTTATAAGCCAATGCCAGCAGCGCATACGGCGACCAGATGATCGGCGTTTCGTGGGTTGCAACAGCCAGCACCGACAACACGACAGCGCCTACCGCCATTTGCCAGGCGACCAAACTCAGCAAATCTATCTCCTGATGCTGGAAGGCGCGCTTGGCGACAACCGAAGCCGCCGCCCAGAACGCGCCCGAAGCCACTGCCAGAAACGAACCCAGCAGCGTCCCTTGCCATTGCCAGGGTTGGATGACCAGAAGAAAGCCGAACGCCGCAATCGCGGTGGCGACATACTGAACCGGACGCGGTTTCTCGTTCAGAAACAGCGCGGCCAGCAGAATCACCCAGAAAGGCATCGTATAAACAAGCACCGCCGTTTTACCGGCGCCTTCCTCGATCAGCGCCAACTGCGACAGCCCCGACATTCCGACCGTTTGCAGCAGGCCGACCCACAGTATCACTCGCCAGGGCGGCGGTTTTAACGAGCGCCCTGTCAGCGGCAACATCGCCAGCAACAACAACGCGCCAAGTGCGCAACGCAGCGCGGTGAAATCGAGTGCGCCCATGTATTGCAGCACCGACTTCATCACCACCCAGTTGGAGCTCCAGATCAGTGCCATCACGATCAGCGCCAGCACTGCGAGGCTCGTGGTTTTATTGTTTTGCATGGTTCTCAGACGAAATGCAGAGAAGGGGGCATTTTCTCCGCGTCTTCGCGTGAAGCAATCCCGCTAACCACACGCACAACTTTCTTTGCGCCCTTTGCGGTAAAAAAACGAGGGCGGGTTTGAAACCCGCCCCTACATTACATTCGCTCAATCATCGCCTTTCCGAATCCCGAGCACGAGACTTGATTCGCGCCTTCCATCAACCGTGCGAAATCATAAGTCACCTGCCTTGCCTGAATCGCTTTTTCCATCGACGCAATGATGAGATCGGCGGCTTCGAACCAACCCATGTGACGCAGCATCATCTCCGCCGAAAGAATGATGGAGCCGGGGTTGACGTAATCTTTACCGGCGTATTTCGGCGCTGTTCCGTGCGTCGCCTCAAACATCGCTATCGAATCCGACAGATTGGCGCCCGGCGCGATGCCGATACCGCCCACCTGCGCTGCCAGTGCGTCGGAAATGTAATCGCCGTTCAGATTCATGGTGGCGATCACGCTGTATTCTGCCGGACGCAACAGAATTTGCTGAAGGAACGCATCGGCAATCGCGTCCTTGATCACGATTTCCTTGCCGGTTTTCGGATTTTTGAATTGACACCAGGGACCGTCATCAATCAACTGTGCGCCGAATTCTTTCTGCGCCAGCGCATAACCCCAATCGCGGAACGCGCCTTCGGTGAACTTCATGATGTTGCCTTTGTGCACCAGCGTCACCGATGATCTGTCGTTGTCAATCGCGTACTGGATCGCTTTGCGCATCAGCCGCTCGGTGCCTTCGCGTGATATCGGTTTGACGCCGATCCCGGACGTTTCCGGAAAGCGAATTTTTTTGATGCCCATTTCTTTTTGCAGGAATTCGATCATTCGCTTTGCCTGCGCGGTACCTTCCTGCCATTCAATACCCGCGTAAATGTCTTCCGAGTTTTCACGGAAGATCACCATGTCGGTTTTTTCAGGCGTTTTGACCGGCGACGGCACACCCTTGAAATAGCGCACCGGCCGCAGGCACACATACAAATCCAGTTCCTGCCGCAACGCCACATTGAGCGAACGCATGCCGCCGCCAACCGGCGTGGTCAGCGGCCCTTTGATCGACACCACATATTCTTTCAGCGCGTGCAGCGTTTCTTCCGGCAGCCAGGTGTCCTTATCGTAAACGTGCGTCGCTTTTTCGCCGGAATAAATTTCCATCCAACTGATCTTGCGCTTGCCGCCATAGGTTTTGTGTACCGCCGCATCCACGACCTGGATCATGACCGGCGAAATATCGGCGCCGATGCCATCGCCTTCAATGTAGGGAATGATCGGATGGTCGCCGACGTTGAGAGAAAAATCGGCGTTGACGGTAATCTTGTCACCAGCCGGTACCTTGATGTGCTGATAGTTCATGGAAATTCCTCCTGAAAGGGCAGAAAGGCAAGCAAGACAAAAAGCGCCCGGTATGACACCGCACGGTGCGCAACAGTCAGGGTGGCATCATGCACCATGAAGGCATCCCGCGCAAGCCCGGGAAATTATTTTGCCAATATGGTTGTTTCCAGCCGAAACACCGCCTATCATGACCCGTTCACGAAAGGCAACGGGAAGGAATATTTTCATGCAGGATCATGAAAAGCAAAAAAAGGCCAAAGTTGTATTGCTGGCAGGCATCTTTTTTAACTTGGCCATAGGCGTTCTTTACGCATGGAGCGTGTTGAAAACAAAAATGACCGCTCCCATAGCGGACGGCGGCTGGGAATGGACAAGTTCGGAAGCGGGACTTCCTTATACCCTTGCCATCGTGTGCTTTGCTCTGGGTCTTCTCATCGGCGGCAAAATTCAAGACAAAACAGGCCCCAGATGGCTTGTGACCGCAGGCGGCGCTTTTGTGGGCTTGGGGCTTATCCTGTCCGGTCTGGTCGGCAACAGCCCCGTAGGCGTTGCCGTCTGTTTTGGCGTCATTACGGGGCTTGGCATTGGTTTGGGTTACGGCTGCGTTTCCCCGCCGGCGCTGAAATGGTTCCATCCCAGTAAAAAAGGCATTGTCAGCGGTTTGATTGTAGGGGGGTTTGGTCTTGCGGCAGTTTATTTCGCGCCGCTAACAACCGTGCTGCTCAACAATTATGGCATTGAAAAAACATTGATATTTCTGGGCGTGGGCATCTTTATCGTAAGCACGTGTCTCGCGCAACTTATCAATAATCCGCCGGAAGCTTATACACCGGCGGCTCCGGCGCATTTAAAAGAAGCTGTCGCCAAAAGCATCGTGACCGTTGATGTCTCAACGAAGGAAATGCTTAAAACAAAACGCTTTTATCTGATGTTTGTGATGTTCCTTTTGTCGGCATCCATTGGCCTCATGGTGATCGGAAATATTACAAAAATCGCCAGCTCTCAGTTGCAGATTACCGACACCGCCATTCTGGCAATATTGGTATCGTTCCTGGCCATTACGAACACCTTTGGCCGGGTGTTGGGCGGTTTGATGTCGGACAAGATCGGCAGGGTGAACGCCTTGTTTGTTGTTTCTGTTTTGCAACTGATCAACATGATCGGGTTTATCTATTATCAAAACATGGCGGCTCTGGCTGTGGGCATCGTATTGATTGGATTCTGTTATGGAACGCTTTTGAGTGTGTTTCCTGCTTTGGTCGTAGATCAATACGGGCTTAAAAACTACGGTGGAAACTATGGCGTTTTGTTTCTCTCCTGGGGGCTTTCCGGTGTTGTGGCGCCTTTGATGACAGACTATATTTATGATACGACCGGAAAATTTATTACCGCTTATATCATCTGCGCAGGCATGATGGCGGTCGTAATTTTTGCTAATTTCCTGTTAAAAAAGGACATTGACGCGCTTTCAAAAGCGTAAGCGAGGCAGGTATCAGAGGTCAGGGATCAGGGATCAGAAAGGCGCCATTTAAGGATGCGCTGGTTAGACTGCCTTCTAAAAAAGCGCGACGAAACCCTCTCCCGCCTGCGGGAGAGGGTGCCCGAAGAGCCTGCCCCCGAAGTGGTTTTGATCGGGGGGCGGGAGAGGGAGAAAGGAAAAAAATCAGTGCTTCCTAACCTTTTTTGCGCTCTCTGCGTTCTTTGCGGTTAAAGCATTTTCCCGCTTTTTCCACACCCTTCACATTCACCGTACAATGCGCCCATGATTGAAATGCCATACCGTTTTTGCGTGGCGCCGATGCTCGACTGGACAGACCGGCATTGCCGTTATTTTCATCGGCTGCTGTCGCCGCATGCGCGGTTGTACACCGAGATGGTCACGGCTCCGGCGCTGTATTACGGCGATGTGGCGAAACATCTGGATTTCGATGCTGCCGAGCATCCGCTGGCGTTGCAACTGGGCGGTAGCGATCCGGCGATGCTGGCGCATGCGGCGCGGCTTGGGGCGCGTTGGGGTTACGACGAAATCAATCTCAACTGCGGTTGTCCGAGTGAGCGGGTTCAAAGCGGCAGTTTCGGCGCTTGTCTGATGAAGGAGCCGAAACTGGTGGCGGATTGTGTGCGGGCGATGCGCGAGGCAGCGTCGGTACCGGTGACGGTCAAACACCGGATCGGAGTCGATGCTGTTGAAGATTATGGTTTCGTGCGCGATTTTGTTGGCACGGTGTACGAAGCGGGCTGCGACGTGTTCATCGTGCATGCGCGTAACGCGATTCTGTCCGGTTTGTCACCGAAAGATAACCGCGAAATTCCGCCGTTGCGTTACGAAACGGCGCAGCAGTTAAAACGCGATTTTCCCCAATGCACCATCGTGCTGAACGGCGGACTGACAGACTGGCCGATGATCGAAGCGCAACTGGCGACGGGAATCGACGGCGTGATGGTGGGGCGCTGGGCATACCATCAACCGTATTGCTTGGCGGAAGCCGAAGCGCGGCTGTTTGGTCAGGCGGCGCCACTGCCGACGCGCCGCGCCGTCATCGAAGCCATGATTCCCTACGTCGAAAACCAGTTGCGGCAAGGCGTCGCGTTGCGTGCGGTCACCCGCCATCTTCTCGGCCTGTATCACGGCCAACCGCGAGCGCGGCTGTTCCGGCAATGGCTTTCCGAATCGCGGCAGTTGGAACGCCAATCGGTTGACGTTTTGTATGAATCACTGGAGCGGGTATCAGAGGTCAGGAATCAGGAATCAGGAATCAGAACTCCGTCATTCTGCGCGTAGCGAAGCGGAGTCGCAGAATCCATAAAAATCATCTCACGCGAAGGCGCGAAGCCGCGAAGAACATGAAACCCCCTCCCCTTCAAGGGGAGGGCTGGGGTGGGGATGGGGTTTAGGAATCAGAGGTTAGGAATCAGGCATCAGAAAAGCGCCTCACGCGGAGACGCGGAGAGCGCGGAGAAAAATCATCCCCTCTCTCGCTTGCGGGAGAGGGGTAGGGGGGAGGGCGGACTGTATTGCCAAGCTTCGCTCGCAATGGCGAATAAGTTTGACAAGCGCTCATGATCCCCAAAGAGCCATTTTTGCAACAGGGACGGTAACGGAAACGCCGCT
>JAITMH010000055.1 GCA_031277445.1 Burkholderiales bacterium | reverse complement strand
TTGATCATGCCTTTGCTTGTCCTTGTTGATGGTTCGTCTTACCTCTATCGAGCGTACCACGCCTTACCCGATTTGCGCACGTCTCAGCACGAACCGACCGGCGCATTACGCGGTGTGTTGTCAATGCTGCGGCGACTGGTTGACGAACACGCTCCCGATTACTTCGCCGTCGTGTTCGACGCTCCCGGAAAAACCTTTCGCAACGACTGGTATCCCGACTACAAGGCGCACCGCCCGCCGATGCCCGACGATCTCGTCGCCCAGATCGCGCCGCTGCACGATTGCGTGCGCGCTCAGGGCTGGCCGCTCATCATCGAATCCGGTGTCGAAGCCGACGACGTGATCGGCACATTGTCCCGTGACGCACGCTCGCGGGGATGGCGCACGTTGATCTCAACCTCCGACAAGGACATGGCGCAACTTGTCTCGCCCGACGTGATCTGCATCAACACCATGAGCAACGAAACGTTCGACGAGGCTGGTGTCGTCGCCAAATTCGGCGTCACACCGGCGCAAATCATCGACTACCTGACGCTGATCGGCGACACCTCCGACAACGTTCCCGGCGTCGCCAAAGTCGGCCCCAAAACCGCCGTTAAATGGCTTTCCCAATACAACACACTGGACAACCTGATCGCGCACGCCAACGATGTCACCGGCGCTGTCGGCAACAACCTGCGCGAAGCGCTGGGCTGGTTGCCAACAGCGCGTCAATTGGTCACGATCAAAACCGACTGCGCGTTATCGGTCGCGCCGGAAATACTGCGCATCGCTCCTGCCGATGTAGAAACGCTGGCCGCGCTCTACACCCGCTTTGAATTCAAAAGCTGGCTGCGCGGCACGCCCACTGCCTCGGCAAAAACGCCGCCCGCCGCGTTTAAATACGACAACGTGCGCGACCGGCGCGTTGCTGCCGACACAGCGAACAACGCAAACACCAACGTCGCCACTACCTCACCACCGCACGTCGCTGGAAAACCTGCCGCATTGTCTTACGAAACCGTACTCGACGAAGCCGCGCTGGAACGCTGGCTCGCTCGCCTTGATACAGCGGCGCAAGCCGGAAACTTGGTCGCCTTCGATCTTGAAACCACATCGCTCAATCCGCTGGAAAGTGAAATCGTCGGCCTGTCGTTCGCCTGTGCGCCGGGCGAAGCCTGCTACATTCCGGTCGCCCACAGCTACGCCGACGCGCCGACACAACTCGACCGCGACGCCGTTCTGCAACGCCTGACTCCCTGGTTTGAAAACGCCAACGCGCCCAAGCTCGGCCAGAACCTCAAATACGACCAGCACATTCTCGCCAACCACGGCATCGCACTGCGCGGCGTGCGCCACGACACCATACTGCAATCGTACGTGCTGGAATCGCACAAACCGCACGACCTCGACACACTGGCCGACCGCCATCTGAACTGGCAAACCATCCGCTACGACGAACTCACCGGCAAAGGTGTACACCGCATTCCCTTCGATCAAGTCGCCGTTGACTGCGCGACCGATTACGCCGCCGAAGACGCCGATGTCGCATTGCGTCTGCACCACACACTGTACCCGCGCCTGCAAGCCGTGCCGCCAATGCTTTCGCTCTACGAGGAAATGGAATTGCCAGTGCGCGAAGTGCTATTCACCATGGAGCGGCACGGCGTTCTGATCGACCGCGAACGTCTGGCGCGTCACAGCCACGAACTTGCCGCGCGGATGTTGGCACTTGAAAACGAAGCGCACGCGCTGGCCGGACAACCGTTCAACCTGTCGTCGCCGAAACAACTGGGCGAGATTCTTTTTTCCCGAATGAAACTGCCGCCGGTCAAAAAAACATCGACCGGCCAGCCGTCCACCGACGAAGAAGTGCTGCAAACACTGGCCGCCGATTACCCGTTGCCGAAAGTGCTGCTCGAACACCGGATGCTCGCCAAACTCAAATCGACCTACGCCGACAAGCTTCCGATGATGATCAACCCCCGCACCGGTCGGGTGCATACCACCTTCTCGCAAACCACCGCCGTCACCGGCAGACTCGCCTCCTCCGAACCCAACCTTCAAAACATACCGGCGCGAACCGCCGAAGGTCGCCGCATCCGCGAAGCGTTCATTGCGCCCGCCGGGTCTGTATTGCTTTCCGCCGACTACTCGCAGATCGAATTGCGCATCATGGCGCACCTGTCGGAAGACACCGGTTTGCTCCAGGCGTTCCGCGACGATGCCGACATTCACCGCGCCACCGCCGCCGAAATTTTCGGCATTGCCCCCGCCGAAGTCAGCACCGAACAGCGGCGCTACATCAAAGCCGTCAACTTCGGTTTGATTTACGGCATGAGCGCATTCGGCCTTGCCCAACAACTGGGTATCGAACGCTTTGCCGCGCAACAATTCATCGAACGTTATTTCACCCGCTACCCGGGCGTCGCCCGCTACATGGAAACCACCCGCGAACAGGCACGCGCACGCGGCTACGTCGAAACCGTGTTCGGTCGCCGCCTGACCTTAACCGACATCAACGGCGGCAGCGGTCCGCGTCGCGCCGCCGCCGAACGCGCCGCCATCAACGCGCCGATGCAAGGCACCGCCGCCGACCTCATCAAAAAAGCGATGATCGTTGTTCAACAATGGCTTGACCGGAATGCAATGCGCACCCGCTTGCTGCTGCAAGTTCACGACGAACTGGTGCTGGAAGTACCCGAAAACGAAATCGTCCGCGTCGAACAGGACTTGCCGCCGCTGATGTGCCAGGTCGCACAACTCCGCGTCCCGCTAATCGTCAACCTTGGCAAGGGGCAGCACTGGGATGAGGCGCACTGATCAGGGATCAGAGGTCAGATTTCGTAGGGGCGGGTTTCAAACCCGCCCTTTTTTAACTCACGCGAAGGCGCGAAGAAGAACAAACCCTCTCCCCTTGCGGGAGAGGGTGGCCGAAGGCCGGGAGAGGGGGGGATTCTGCGCGAAGTCGCAGAACCGGGAATCCAAAAACATGATTTAACCGCAAAGAACGCAAAGATCACAAAAAAATATCTCACACGAAGCCGCGAAGAAGAACAAACCCTCTCCCTTTGCGGGAGAGGGTGGCCGAAGGCCGGGAGAGGGGGCTTTTCTCGCGTAAACGGGAAGCAGATTGCTTCCCCTACAAACAAGGCGTGACGATTTTGGCGTAGGGGCGGCAATCTGCCGCCCGCAACCGCATGGATTCTGCGACTCCGCTTCGCTACGCGCAGCAAGCGTAGGGTGGATAAGCGAAGCGTAATCCACCGAAACGGCCTCACGCGAAGCCGCGAAACCGCGAAGAAGGAAAGCCCCCTTTCCAAAGGAGGTGCCGCCGAAGGCGGCGGGGGTTTGCCTCACGCGGAGACGCGGAGAACGCGGAGAAAAATACTCCCCTCGCCCCGTCATTCCCGCGAAAGCGGGAATCCAGAAAAATCATTTCACGCGAAGCCGCGAAGAAGGACAAACCCTCTCCCCTCGCGGGAGAGGGTGGCCGAAGGCCGGGAGAGGGAGGCTTTTCTCGCGTAAACGGGAAGCAGATTGCTTCCCCTACAAACAAGGCGTGACGATTTTGGCGTAGGGGCGGCAACCTGCCGCCCGCTACCGCATGGATTCTGCGACTCCGCTTCGCTACGCGCAGCAAGCGTAGGGTGGATAAGCGAAGCGTAATCCACCGAAACGGCCTCACGCGAAGCCGCGAA
>JAITMH010000045.1 GCA_031277445.1 Burkholderiales bacterium | reverse complement strand
AGAAACTGGTTGTCGAAAACGAAGTCGTCGGAATTGCGTTGCCAGGAAAGTTGCGCCAGCGTTTCTCGCGTATAGGCGCGGTATCCGGTGTGGTATTCGGAAAGTTTGGCGCCCAACAGCAGGTTTTCAAAGGCCGTCAGTGCGCGGTTGGCGACGTATTTCCATAAAGGCATGCCGCCTTGCAACGCGCCGTTGCCGAGAATGCGCGACCCCAACACCACATCGTAAACACCGGAAGCGATCATTCCCGCCATCGCCGTGACCAATCGCGGTTCATACTGATAATCGGGATGCACCATCACCACGATATCGGCACCGCGTTTCAACGCTTCGCGGTAACAGGTTTTTTGATTGCCGCCGTAGCCGGTGTTGACGGTGTGCTGTATGACCGCAATGCCGAGACGACGCGCAACGTCCGTCGTGTCGTCGTCGCTGCAATCATCAACCAGCAGGACTTCATCAACAATATCATGCGGCAACGCCTGAACTGTTTTTTCCAGCGTTTTTCCGGCACGGTAAGCCGGCATCACAACGATGATTTTCTTTTGGTTAAGCATGATCAGAGATTCTTTACCTGGTAAGCGATTAAAAAATCGTCCTCATAATCGGGTGTTCCGAAAGTCTCGCGCCATTTGGCTTCGCAAGCGGGTAAGTCGGTGCTTTCCCAAGGCACTTTTTTTCCGTGAGTCACTTCTAGCCAGACAGGATCGGGAAACGTTTTTTGCCAGACGATCCAGTCGATACGATGGTTGCGAAGCATTTGAGCGTCTGTCAAGAAAACGGCATTGCGAAACCGGAAGCGTTTGTCGTTGAGATCAAGCAACTCCCCTGACCGGTCATGGTTACAAAAACCGTTCAGGTAGGCGGGGATTATGCGCTGTTTTGTCAGCGCTTCCAATGGGGTGGCAGGCCATTTGTCGCTTTCAAAAGAGAAGGGCGCGAGGGCAATGCGTTCGCTGGCGGCGGGCAGCGCCGCCCGTTGCTCCCAAAAAGACGAAGCGCGCATTTTATGGTCGCGCATCTGGTGCGGGAGAAACCAGGGACGGTAATCGAGCACATGGAAGTAATCGAGGCTGTTTGAATTGGGTGTGCGCAAGGTCTGATGAAGCGGCGACGCCAACACCATCGCCGTCAGTGGTATCGCGGCAACCATCCATTCTTTTCCTCGCAAGAGCGGAAATATTTTTTGCAGAAGCAGTCCGATTTGCAAACAACCCGCCGCAAGAAACAACAAGAGCAACGGCAGCAGCGGCAACAGATAACGGGTGAAGGTCACCGAAACGAAAACCCAGCTTGGCCGGAGCAACAGAATGCCGATCAGGGTTAAAGCGATGCCAAGCAATCCGGTTCGCACAATAGGAAGTCGGCAGACGGAAAAAATACCGGGGATCATCAAAGCGACGCACGCCACCACCGCCCATGTCTGAGTGGCGCCTGTCCAGAAATACGAAGCGCCTTTCAGCGTTTCCCAGTTGGGCAAATCCGTGCCGCTTTTCGAGGACAGCGCCGCCAGGTCGCTTATAAGAGGCAAAGCGATCAAAGCGACGAGGGCAGCGGCAAAACTTGCCGCCAGTGCGGTGCCGCGCAGAAACCATGTTTTCCGCTGGTCTTTATCGGAGGATCTGAAAAGTTGCCAGAGTCCCCATAAGAACGGCGCGGCGACAAATGGCGCGATGATTAAGTGCAACCAAACCGCCAACGCGGCGCTGGTGACATAGCCTGTTCCAAACAAAACCGCCTGCCGTGCTGTCGTTGCCGCCCAAAAGCGCAGGAAAGCGGCGTGGGCGAGCCAGCCCAGAAAAACCGTCAGCGCGAAAGGCCGCGCCATCCGGCTGTACGAGATCAGCAACGGCGAGATCGCCAGAAACAACGCGAAAAGCAATGCGGTCGGCCAGCCCAGACGCCGTGCGATGTACCAGGGGAAAAGGCACAGCAAAAGAATACCTGCCGCCATCATCGGCGCACGCATCAGCGTTTCGCTCAAACCGCCACCGTGATGGGCGATCCAGTCGTACAAAAGCGTCAGCGGAATGCAGTGATCGGAATGGCCGAACGTTCGGAACGTTTCTGCCGCCGAAAATGAAAGGAGACGGTGGACGGCGTGCCACTCGTCCTCAATCAACACTTGCTCGATGAACTGGTCGAGGCGCAACGCCATCCCCAACGCCACGATCAGCGCGAAAGCGACCCAAGCCCACCGTTCCCGATATAACAAGGATTGAGACGGAATTGAAAAATCCGGGGCGGTTGGCGAAGAAGTTGACAAAGAAGCCGACAAAATAGAGCTCAAAAAATAGCGCAGTTGTCATTATAGCCTGCGTCATTACGGCTGTGAGCAAGACGCTTTTCTGATCCCTGATTCTTGACCGCGCCTCCGCGTGAGCCTGATTCGGGGGCTTTGACGCGCTTCGTTTGTTCATCAGGCGTCGCGCTATATAATGAACCCCGTTTCCCTCAGAATGTTTTCAGGTCTTTGATCGTGCATAACTCTCAAATTCTCGCCGCCCGTATCGTGCAGCAGGTGTTGCACGGAACGACGTTGCCCGTTGCGCTGTCTGCCGTGCTGGACGAAGGCGGCGGTGCGCCGTCGTCGGTGGTGCGCGGCTTTGTTCAAGAGCTGGTTTACGGAACGTTGCGGCATTGGGGAACGTTGCATGCATTGTTTCGGGTGTTGTCGAATCGGCCTGTCCGCCAACCGTTGTTGTTGCCGCTGGTGGGGGTGGCGTTGTATCAGTTGATGCACACGCGCCAGCCGCCGTACGCGGTGGCCGATCAGGCGGTTCAGGCAGCGGAAGTGGCGGTACATCCAGCGGCCAAGGGATTCGTCAACGCGGTGTTGCGCCGTTTCCGAAATGAAAATGAAGCGGTGCTGGCCAGGATCGCCAAAAGCCCGGTGGCGCGTTACTCGTATCCGGCGTGGTGGATCACCCGCCTTCGCGCCGATTATCCCGAAATCTGGCAGACGTTGCTGGAAGCTGGTAACGCCCGACCGCCGCTGACGTTGCGGGTCAACCGCCGCCGGACGACACGCGATGCTTTTCTGGAAGCTTTGCGTGAGGCGGATGCTGATGCGACGGCTGTCGGCGACGATGGCGTGATTGTTAAAAAACGGTTGCGTATTCCGGCCTTGCCGGGGTACGACGACGGTTGGTTCTGCGTTCAGGATGTCAGTGCGCAACGGGCGGCGCCGCTGCTTGATGTGCGCGACGGTATGCGGGTGCTGGAAGCCTGCGCTGCTCCCGGCGGAAAAACCACGCACATTCTGGAGCAGGCTGCCGTGTCGTTGCTGGCGCTGGACAGCGACGCAACACGGCTTGTCCGCGTTGAAGAAAATCTGAAAAGACTTCGGCTTGACAGCCCTCAAGTGACTTGCCGTCAAGCAGACGCGGCGCAGCCCGACACCTGGTGGGACGGCCAGCCATTCGACCGCATTCTGGCGGACGTGCCGTGTTCGGCTTCCGGCGTCGTGAGCCGCCACCCCGATGTGAAATGGCTGCGGCGACATTCCGACATCCCCGCCTTTGTGCGTACTCAGGGGGCGATGCTTGATGCGTTATGGCCGTTGCTGGTTCCCGGCGGCAAGCTGTTGTATGTGACCTGCTCGGTGTTTCACGCGGAAAATAAAGAGGTGATCGCGGCCTTTTGCGACTGTCATCCTGATGCGTTGCACGAAGTCCCCATGTTTGCTGCCGATATTCCCCATTGCGGCGGTCAACTCTTGCCTTCGGAGGCCACGACAGGCCACAATCAGGATGGTTTGTACTACGCGATTCTGCACAAGCGGGTTTAAACCTGAAAACCGCAGTTGACCACTTTGACCCTGATGGAAACCACATGGATACAGATATTTATAACTCTGGCAGTATTCACCCTTTGGGCGAGCACCGTGCTGGCAAACACGCCCAACTGCGGTTTTTAGGTTGAATGACTTTTTTCCTGTCCAGCGTGTTTGCTCCGGTCATCGGTCGAGGTTTGCGCCGAGGTTTTGGCCTGCGCGTTATAGTGAACGGTGTTGTGGTGTTGCTGGCATGGAGCCTGGCATTCGCGGTATTCGCCGAAACCATTCCGTTGCGTAGCGCGGAATTGCGCGTCGAGGAGGATTCCGTCGTTTTCAACGCCGATTATGGACTCAGCCTCACGCCGTCGCTCGAAGAAGCGGTCGAACGCGGCGTTCCGTTGTACTTTGTTTTTGAATGGAAAGTCACTTACCCGCGCTGGTATTGGTTTGACAAGACCGTATTGACGGGAAGCACGCAACACCGGCTGTCGTATTTACCGCTGACGCGGCAATACCGGCTATCGACCGGATTGTTGTCGCAAGATGTGGCGTCGATCGAGGAGGCCGAGCGGCTGATTGGCCGGATCAACTCGCGGCCACTGTTTGATCGTAACGCGCTGGAGGAGGGACAGCGATATACCTTCGCCGTGCGTTTGCGGCTCGATACCGAACGAATGCCCAAGCCGTTTCAGATCACGGCGCTGGGATCGCGTGACTGGAATCTGGCGTCGTCCTGGCTAACTCTCGATTTCCGGCCATGACGCTCTGGAGCACCGCCCGACGCAAACGCTGGAGCCTGTTGCTGGTTTCCTGTCTGGCCGCGGCCGCCCTGTTTTTGCTGGTCAGCGCTTCGGCCAACACGCCGTTTTTCGAGCGCAATTACAAGTGGCTGCTGGCGCTGAACGGCGCCCTGATCATCACGTTGATGGTGATTGTCTCCCGGCAGTTGTACAAACTGTGGCGGTCTTACCATACCGGCGTGTTCGGGGCGCGGCTGGCCGTCCGGCTGATGCTGATGGGCGCGCTGGTGGCATTGTTGCCCGGCGCACTGGTTTACGCGGTGTCGGTGGCGTCCATCGACCGCAGCATCGAAAGCTGGTTTGACGTTCGCGTTGATCGCGCACTGGAAGGCGGAATGAATGTCAGCCGCAGCACACTGGACGAACGACTCGCCGATACGGTCGGCAAAGCCCGACAGATTGCCAACCACCTCCAGGAATCTTCGTTGTATTACGGCTTCGCGCTCAATCGCGCCGCCGAAATGACGGGCGTCGATGAGGCGGCGATTTACACACCGGTGGGCGTCTTGATCGCGGTCGGCGGCACACATCCGTCGCTGGCCACGCCGTCGCCACCATCGCCCAAAATACTGGAGGATTTGCGCAACCGCCTGATCGAAGTTTACGCCAAACCCGAACAAGAAGAAAACGATTTGCGGTTGCGGGTGGTCTTGCCGCTGGAAACCAATGAATTGAACGACGCAGTGCGTTTTTTGCAGGTGATCGACATGGTGCCGGCGACGCTGGCGGCGGATATTGAAACCGTGCAAAGCGGCTGGCAGGATTACAAAGAAATCTCTTTCTCGCGCAAGTGGGTCAAACGGCTGTACACGCTGACGCTGACGATGACGCTGCTGTTGACGCTGACCATCGCGTTGGGGATGGCGGTCGTGCTTGCCGAGCGTTTTGCCGCGCCGTTGGGATTGCTGGCGGAAGGCACGCAGGCGGTCGCCGGCGGCAACTTCGGCATTCGCCAGCCGGTCACTTCCCGCGACGAAATGGGTTCACTCACCGAATCGTTTAACGCGATGACGGCGCAACTCGAACAAGCGCAACGGGAACGCGAACGCAACCATCAGGCGCTGGAAACAACCCGCGCTTACCTGGAGAGCGTGTTGTCCAACCTGTCGTCCGGCGTGCTGGTTTTCGACGAATGGCTGCAACTGCGTACCGCCAACCACAGCGCGACGGTGATTTTACAGTCGCCGCTGGCCGAGCTTGAAGGAACGGCATTGACGCGCTGGGCGGCGCGTCAACCGGCGCTGGCACCGTTCGCCGAACTGCTGATACACCATATTTCTCCCGCGCTCAACGAGCAATGGCATCAGGAAACCGAAATCCGGATCGCCGATACAGCGCGGACGCTGCTGGTGCGCGGTACGCGCTTGTCCGGCCCGCCGCTCAGCTATGTTGTTGTTTTCGATGATGTTTCGGTGGTTGTGCAGGCACAGCGCGACGCCGCATGGAGCGAAGTCGCACGCCGTCTCGCGCACGAAATCAAGAATCCGTTGACGCCGATTCAGTTGTCCGCCGAACGGCTGGCGATGAAACTGTCCGACAAACTGGACGATGCCGATCAGGACGTGCTGGTGCGCGGAACGCTGACCATCGTTTCGCAAGTTGCCGCGATGAAGCAGATGGTGGACGATTTCGCTACTTACGCCCGGCAACCGCGCCCGGGACAACTGACCGATTTTGATGTTGTCGCGTTGTTGAACGAGGTGTTGGCGCTCTACGACCACTTGCAGCCGCATTTGCAGTTAATCCTGCCGGACGCGCCGGTTATTTTGCACGGCGAGGCCAACCGCTTGCGCCAGGTGTTCCATAACCTGTTTCAGAACGCCGCCGATGCCCAGGCCGACAACGCGGCGCCCGGGTATCGGGTTTCGCTGTCCGTCGAGGGGGAAGAAGCCCACCTCAGCGTTTGTGACGACGGCCCCGGGTTTACCGAAGAAGTTCTGGCGCGTGCCTTCGAGCCGTATGTAACCACCAAGGCTAAGGGAACCGGTCTGGGGCTGGCCATCGTCAAGAAAATTATCGAGGAACACGGAGGGCGCGTCATGCTTGCCAACAAAGCGCCACATGGGGGTAAAATTACTTTGGTGTTGCCGGTTACCAGTGATGTTAGAATGCAGCCATGACCACTACTCAACCCTGTGAAATTCTGATCGTCGATGATGAAGCGGGTATCCGCGAGCTGTTGTCGGAAATTCTAATCGACGAAGGTTACCGTGTTGTGCTTGCGGAGAATGCGCGTGAAGCCCGCGCTTACCGGCAGAAACAAGAGCCGGCGCTGGTGCTGCTCGATATCTGGATGCCCGATACCGACGGCGTGACGCTGTTGCGGTAATGGGCGAGCGCGGAACTGCTGACCATGCCGGTCATCATGATGTCCGGCCACGCGACCATCGAGACGGCCATCGGCGCCACCCGGATCGGCGCGTTCGATTTCCTCGAAAAGCCGATTGGTCTGCAAAAACTGTTGTCAACCATCAAACGGGCGTTGAAAGCGGCAGCGGCGAAAGCGCCGCGCCACATTTCGCTGGCGCGTCTGGGCACCAGTGAACCGATCAAAGTGCTGGAGAACACGCTGAACCGGCTCGCCAGCAATCGCAAATCGCTTCTTATTCTCGGCGAACCCGGGGCAGGCCATGAAATCGTGTCGCTGTCCTTGCAGAACGCGCAGGCATCGTGGGTGAAAGTTGTTTCGACGCGACTGACAACATCGCCGCTCCAGTTGCTTGAAGAAGCCAAAGAAGGCATTTTGTACTGTCCGGAAATCGGGCGCTTATCGCGTCTGGAGCAAAAAGGACTGCTTTTCCTGCTTCCCAAACTGGCGCAATACGAAACCTTGCTGGTGTGTACCAGCAGTGAAGCGTTGGGAAATCTGGCCGCCGAAAACAAATTCGATCCGGTGCTGCTCTCCCAACTGTCCGCAGGCGTTTTGATGTTGCCGCCGTTGCGCGATCACCGCGACGACATCCCGCTGCTGATCGAGCGCTTGTGGACGGAAATGCGTGAGCGTCACGCTGCCAATGGTTCGCTGCTGTCCGCACTGCCGCCGGCTGCGCTGACGGTGTTGTCCGAAGCGTACTGGCCGGGCAATCTGGATCATTTGGCCAACGTTCTTGAAAATCTGGCGTCGGTGCAAAGCGAGGTAACGCCTGAATTGATTCGCCGCGTTCTTGGTGAAAACCAGCACCAGCAAAAAGAAGTTTCAGCCGAAGCGACCGTTCGATTTTTTGAAATGCCGCTGCGCGAAGCGCGGGAAGCGTTCGAGCGGGTTTACTTCGAGCGCCTGTTGAGCCACGAACAACACAACATGAGTCGGGTTGCCGAACTGGCGGGTCTGGAACGCACGCATCTCTACCGCAAACTGAAACAACTCAACATCCGATTTTCGCGTCGCGGTACCGAGACGTTTTAGACAGGGATCAGGAATCAGAGATTCGTAGCCCGGACAAGCGAAACGCCATTCGGGAACCTTGCCTCACGCGAAGGCGCGAAGCCGCGAAGAACAATTAACCGCAAAGAACGCAAAGAGCGCAAAGAAAAAGTTGGCGTCATTGCGAGGAGCGAAAGCGACGAAGCAATCCAGAAAACC
>JAITMH010000011.1 GCA_031277445.1 Burkholderiales bacterium | reverse complement strand
TTGTCGATGCTCGATGTCGATCATCAAGGACTCGACATCATGGATCGCAAACTGCTCAGCGCCATTCTCGACAAGTTCAACGGCGGCCCGGTCGGCGTTGACAACCTCGCCGCCGCGATCGGCGAAATGCGCGACACCATCGAAGACGTGATCGAACCCTACCTGATTCAGCAGGGTTTTCTGCAACGCACCTCGCGCGGTCGCGTCGCCACGTTGCAATCGTACCGCCATTTCAATTTGACGCCGCCGAAGCACGAAGGCGGCGGGCGTGAAAACAGCGATTTGCTCGAAGGAGTCTGACGCGATGCAGGGAAGTCATGTGTTCGAGTGGCCGGTGCGTGTTTATTACGAAGACACCGACGCGGAAGGCGTTGTTTATTATGCTAACTATCTGCGCTTTATGGAACGCGCCCGCACCGAGTGGCTGTCGCAGCTTGGCATCGAACTGGCCGAACTCGAAAAGCGCGAACGCACCGTACTCGTTGTCACCCGCGTCGAAATGGATTACCTGTTGCCCGCACGTCTTGGCGATCGGCTGACCATCACCGCCGAACCCATCAAAATCAGCGGCGCTTCTTTCACGTTGGCGCAGCGCGTCCGGCGAGCAGTTAACCTCAGCGCGTCCGCCGAATTATTGACCGACGCCTGCGTGACGGTGGCTTGTCTGAACGCTGATCGCTGGCGTCCCGTCCGAATACCCGCAGCCTTACGCGCACATTTGCCTTCTGTTTCTTCTGTTTCCGATTTCACGAAAGGATAATCTCTTGGACGTTCATGCCGACCTCTCCATTTTGACGCTGGTTGCCCAGTCGTCGTTTATCGTCAAAGTCGTTATCGCCATTCTGCTGGCGCTGTCGTTCTGGAGCTGGTTGCGAATCGGCATGAAAACCCTTCAACTGCGTCGCACCATGCGAGAGAGTACCGAGTTTGAAGACGAATTCTGGCGCGGCGGCGATCTGAACGCGATTTACCAGAGCCTCAGCGGCGCCCGTACCGGCGACGGCATGAAACACATCTTCGTTTCCGGTTTCCGCGAATACACCAAGCACCGCAAACAAGGCAGCTCCGGCGCCGTTGCCGTTGACGCCACGCGCCGTGCGATGCGTGTTGCGTTCCAGCGCGAACTCGATACCCTCGACGCCGGTCTTCCGGGGCTGGCAACCATCGGTTCCGTATCACCGTACATCGGTCTTTTCGGCACCGTCTGGGGCATCATGAATTCATTCCGAGGACTGGCGAGCGTCAGTCAGGCCACGCTGGCGCAAGTCGCGCCGGGCATTGCCGAAGCGTTGATCGCTACCGCTCTCGGTCTTTTCGCGGCCATTCCGGCAGTGATCGCCTACAACCGCTTCACCCACGATGTTGACCGACTCTCCACCCGCTACGAAACCTTCATCGAAGAATTCGCCAACATTTTGCAACGGCAAAGCGCCTGACCGAACGGAGATTGTTATGCCTCGCGTCCGTAAAGCCATCAACGAAATGAACGTCGTCCCCTATATCGACGTGATGCTGGTACTGCTCATCATCTTCATGGTCACCGCGCCGCTGGTCGCGCCCGGCGAAATCGAATTGCCCAACGTCGGCAGCGCCACCATCACGCCGAAACAACCGTTTGAAATCACCGTCCGAAGCGATGGTCAGTTGCTGCTGCGAAACCGCGCCAAGCCGAATGAACCGGCACAACGTTTCGATACCGAAGGTCTGATCGCCCAGTTGATCGCACAGCAACAAGAATCTCCGGATCAAGCCGTCGTGATTGCTGCCGACAAAAGCGTGCGCTACGAAACGGTTGTCGCCGTGCTCGACACACTGCAACGCCACCAGATCAAAAAAGTCGGCTTGCTCGTCGTCCCGGGCGCGAAATAAATCACCATGATTATGCAGCGCCAGTCGCACTCCTCCAACGTCCCGAAGCGTCGCGCCGATTTCTGGATCGCGCTGACGTTCGCTATTATCACCAATCTGGTTTTTATCGGGCTTCTGATCATCTCCGTTTCATGGCGCAACCCGCCGCCCGTGCCGGTCGTTGCCGAACTGTACGCACCACCGGCGCCGGAACCCAAGCCGTTGCCACCACCACCGCGGCCAAAACCTGTTCCACCACCACCGGAAGTCAAACCGCCGGAACAGCCCGATCCCGAAATCGCGATCCAGAAAAAGAAAGAAGAAGAACGCCGCAAACAAGAAGCGGAAGAAAAAGCGCGTCAGGAAAAACTGAAAAAAGAACAACTCGAAAAAGCCGCCCGCGAAAAAGCCGAGCGAGAGCGTGTTGAACGCGAAAAGAGAGAAAGAGAAGAACGGGAGCGGAGAGAAATCGAGCGAAAAGAAGCCGAACAAAAAGCGCGCGAAGAAGCCGCGCAACGCGAAGCCGAACTGGAAAAAATGCTGGCCGAACAAGCCAGACGCGACGCGTTACAAGCAGCGCTCGACCGCTGGACGCAAAGCATCCGAATCAAAGTCAAAGGCAACCTCGTGCTGCCGCCCAACATCGAAGGTAATCCTGAAGCCGTCTTTCTGATCGCCCAACTGCCGACCGGCGAAGTGATCGACGCCAAACTGCAAAAGAGCAGCGGCAACGCCGCCTACGACGACGCCGTTTACCGCGCCATCATGAAATCATCGCCATTACCAAGACCGGAACGCGCCGACCTCTTTCGGCGTGAATTGCGTTTTGTGTTCAGGCCGAGGGATTAGAATATTTTGGTTCGCGTCATTGCGAGCGAAGCGAAGCAATCCAGAGAAAAATTAACCGCAAAGAACGCAAAGAGCACAAAGAAACTTTCTCGCGGAGGCGCAAGCTCCTTCCCCTTCAAGACCCTGCCCCCGAAG
>JAITMH010000027.1 GCA_031277445.1 Burkholderiales bacterium | reverse complement strand
CGTCGCGCTCACCATCGTCGCCGTCGCGCTGGCCGCCGGACTGCGGGCGTTAAACCAGAGCGCCGACAACGCCAATCACTTGAAATTGCGCACGCTGGCATTGTGGGTCGCGGAAAATCGCCTGGCCGAAGCGCAACTGCTGCCCGAACTGCCGCCCGTCGGTACGGCCCAAGGTCAGATGTCACAAGCCGGTATCGCGTTCGTCTGGCAACAAACCATCAGCCTCACGCCCAATCCCGCCTTTCGCAAAATTGACATTCGCGTCGTTGAAACGCAAGCGCCAAACTACGAACTGGCGCGACTGAACAGCTATCTCGGCATTCCGCCGCAGCCGGAAGTGAGGAAAACACGATGAAAGCGTGTCGTGGATTTACGCTTGTCGAAATTCTGATCGCGTTGATGATTTTCTCCGTGATTTCGGTGCTTGCTTACCGCGCCACCGCCGCGTTGACCGACGGCGAACTGCGCCTGACGCAAGAAGCCGCTCACTGGCGCGTCATCGAACAAGTGTTCACCCGCCTCGAAGCCGATGTCCGGCAAGCGCTGCCGCGACCGCTTGCCGAAGGCGGGCACACCTTGCCGCCCTGGTCGGGGCAGTACGAACCGCAGCGTCGTGTTGAACTGCAATTCGCCCGCGCCGCGCCGGGTCTGCCGACCACCGTCAGTTCCGCACACGGACAACGGATGGCTTACGTCTGGCAAAGAAACGAGCATGGCGGTGCCCTCGAACTGCTTTACTGGCCGGCGTTCGACAACGCGCCGAACACCGCGCCGCAACGCTACTTGTTGCTCGATGGCATCGCCTATTTTCGGCTCAACTATCTGACTCAAAACGGCGACTGGGCCGATGAATGGCCACCGTATTCCAACAAAGCGGGAGAAGCAGCGTTACCACGCGCCATGCGTGTGCAACTGGCCGCCGCCGACGGCGCTGTTGTCGAACGCTTGTTCGTGCTGCAATGAAAAATGCTATGAAAAAGCATCTTCTTTTCCATCGCGGCGGCGCGTTAATCATCGCCATGCTGGTCGCGGCACTGGCTGCTGCGGTCGCCGTCACGTTAATCGTCGGCGAACAACGCTGGCTGGCCGGTGTCGAAGCGCGGCGCGATCACGCGCAGGCGCAGGCGCTCGCCGACGCCGGAGTGCAATGGGCGCGTCACATCCTCTTTCAGGACGCACGCCAGGGCAACGCTGCTGTTCACCTGAAAGAATCCTGGGCGTTTCCGCTGCCACCAACGCCAATCGAAAACGGTTTTATCGAAGGCCGTATCATCGACCTCCAAGGCCGTTTCAATCTCAACAACCTGTTGCCGACTTCCAGCACAAAGCGATTCGATTACGAGCGCCTCCATCGTCTGCACCGCCAACTGGAACTCGACAACAACGCGCACCAGGCACTTTTCGCTTACCACCTCACCGGCGCCGATTTCGACAGTTCCGCCTCAACCGCCGTCTCTCCCGCACTACCGCCGCTCTTCGATCTCAGCGACCTCGCCCTCCCCGCCGCCGCGATGGCCAAACTGGCGCCCCACCTCATCGCCCTGCCGGAACCCACGCCGCTCAACGTCAACACGGCAGAGCGTGACACGCTGAAAGCGGTCTTCGCCGACATCAGCGATGGCGATCTCAATAAAATTCTGGCGGAACGCGACAGTCGTCCCTTCTTTTCGCTGGCGGATTTTCGCCGCCGCTTGCCGCCCGATGTCCGCACGTTCAGCGAAGAAGGGCTTGGCGTCAGCAGTCGCTATTTTCTGGTCACCGTCCGCGCCCGTCAGGGCGACGCCCGCGCACAAGCGCAAGCCTTATTGCACCGCGATGCCGGACGTTGGCCGGAAATCGTCTGGAAAACGGTAGAATGATGAATTCTCGTTGCCCCCACAAATTCTCGCTCACATGATGTTTTCTTCTTTCATGATACGGTTGTCCTTCTGCGCGTCTCCGTGCCTTCGCATGAGGCAAACACCATTTTCGTGTCCTTCGTGTCTTTCGTGGTTAAAAGTTTTTCTTCGCGCCAAATCCCAATGACTGTCCTTCGCATTTTTTTTGACGCCCCTCCTGCCACTTCCGGCAACCGCGCTTTTGCCTGGGCGTTGTTCGATGCGCACGGCGTCTGTTTCCGCGAAGGACGCAGCGCTCCCGAACAATGGCCGCACGGCGCACGGCGCGAGGCCGTCCTCGCCGCCGATCTCGCGCCGTTAATGGCGTTCAAACTTCCGCCGTTGTCGGCTTCGCGCCTCGACAGCGCCATCCGGCTGCAACTCGAAGACCGGCTGGCAACCCCGCTGTCCGCCCAGCAAATCATCATCGGCCAGCAACAGCGCGATGGTTGGGTGCGCGTCGCATTGGCTGAACAAACACTGCTGAAAGCATTGCGGCAACTCGGCATCGAACGCGCTCTCAGCGAAGCGGAATTGATCAATGCCGACAACGATGCCTGGCACTGGTGCGTGGCGCCTGAAGGACACGGCTTCGTGTGCCGTGACCGCAACAACGGCGGCAGCGCGTTCGCACTCGACCTCCCTTCCGTCGCGGCAAGTCAAAAAACACTGCCTGCCGAACTGACCCTGGCGTTGTCCGCTGAAAACGCGACGCCGCCAAAAACGCTGCACATTCACGCAGCACTACCCGCTGAAATCCTCTCCTCCTGGCAGCGAGCCAACAACACCTGTCGCCTCACCGTCGAACCGCCTTGGCGCTGGACGCACGCCGAGCCCGCGCTCTTCGCACAGGCGACCGAACTTTTGCCACAGATCGAACCGGTCGCGTCGGCGTCGTCGCGTTCAAGCAACGGCTGGCGGGTTGCCGCTCTGCTGCTCGGCATCGCGCTCACGCTGCATGTTGTTGCAACCGCCGCCGCCTGGAGTTCATCATTGTGGCAACACTGGCAAATCTCGCGTGGTTGGCAAGCGTTAGCGAACGAAGCAGGGCTTTCTGCGAAAAACAACATTCCGGCGCAATGGTCACGCGCCTACGCCGAAGCGCGTCACCGCGCCGGTCTGGCCGCGCCCGACGATGCGCTACCGCTGCTGGCGCGTGCCACTTCGTCTTTGCGAACACTGCCATCAGGAACACTACGCAATGCCGTCTATGCCGACCGCGCCTGGACATTTGAATTCACGCCGCTCGATACAGCGACACAAAAAACGCTGGAAACAAACCTGCGTCGCGCCGGTCTGCAACCGATGAGCGGCAGCACCGCCGCCGGTTATCGGTTGCGTATCCAAATACAGGAGAAAACGCCGTGACCACCGTGCCGCACACGCTCGAACGCTGGCGTCTGCAATGGCAGCAACGCCCGCGCCGCGATCAGCGCATCATCATCGCTCTGGCGGCGCTCGTCGCAGTTGCCGCGTTGTGGTCGTGGCTCTGGCTGCCGCTGACGCAACACCTGCAACAACTGCAACGCGAGTTGCCGCTTGCCCAAGCGCAACTCAAACAAGCACAACAACAACTCAACGAAAGCATCGGCCTGAACCGCCATGTTTCCACACCTGCCACCGCCGATACCCGCGCCGCCATCCAGCGTACTGCTGCACGTTTCAACATCGCCTCCGCCATCGTAGCGCTCGATACTCAACAGAACACCGCCGCCCTCACCTTTTCAGCAGTGCCGTTCGACACACTCGTACAATGGATCGACGTGTTACAGCGCGAAGAACATTTTTATGTGACGACCGCCACCTTAACGCCCCTGACCAACGCTGCCGGACAACCCGCCGGACAACTGCGCGCCGAACTCATCCTCGTTCGTCCTTCATTCTGAACTTCACCGAACATTCATCATGCGCACATTTCTGAAAATTTTTTTCTTTCTGTGGATCATCATCGCCGCGCTGATTGTTTTCGCTCCGGCGTCACTGCTCGACAGCGGTCTTGACCGCGCTTCGCGCAGCCAATGGCGGCTCGCCGAAACCACCGGAACACTGTGGAACGGCAGCGGTATGTTGATGCACAATCAAGGCGCCGTACTCACCTCGTTGCGTTGGCGCTTTGAACCCTCCGCCCTGCTCGGCGGCGCGGCGCGTTGGCAATTGCTCGCCGACGAAACCGTGCCGCGTCTGACCGGTACGCTGACATTCAGCAGAAAAGGCGTCGGACTTGAGGGCTTGTCGTTGCACACCTCGGCGGCCGTGCTGCAACCGTTGTTGCCTCCTGAAATGGTGCAAGCCATGGAAGGAACGCTCATCATCGACGCGCCCTCGCTGCTGCTGCACGAGAAAAGTCAGGAAGGCCAGGTTTCGGGACGCTGGCAAAACGCGCAAATCGTGTTCCAGGAAATACCGCTTGAACTCGGCAACGTCACCTTCAACATCGACAGCCGTCAACAAGGCAGTCACAGCACCATCAAAAACGAAGGCGGCGCCGTGTCGCTCGATGGCCATTTTCAAACCGACACCTCCGGCAAACCGGCACGCGGCACGCTGAAAATCACACCGCATCCCGACACACCGGAAGCGCTGCTGCAATGGCTTTCAACCACCGGCCAACCGGATGCGCAGGGCGCTTATATTCTGGAAATGAAATGATAGTTTTACCAAGGCGTTTTCGGTTTGAGTGGACGCCTTCCTGTGAGGAGGCGCCGCGCCTGGCCCCCTTTTCAAAGGGGGTGTCCGTCGAAGACGGACGGGGGTTTGTTTCGGCTCCCCTCTCCCGCCCCTTCGGGGCACCCTCCCCCGCGAGGGGGGAGGGAAAAGCATGAACAAAGAAAAAACTGCCGTCGCCCGCCGCCTCCCCTGGCTTGACATCAGCCGTGGGCTGGCGCTGTGGGCGATGATTGTCTATCACTTTTGTTTTGACCTGCAATGGTTCGGCGTTATCAAGGCCGACTTTTACCGCGACCCGTTTTGGACCACCACCCGCACATTCATTATCACCTCGTTCCTGCTGATCGTCGGCATCAGCCTTTTCGTCGCCCGCGCACGCGATATCCGCCCTCGGGCATTCTGGTTGCGCGTCGTCAAAATTGCCGTTTGCGCATTGATCGTCAGCATCGCCAGCTATATTCTTTTCCCCGAATCGTTTATCTACTTCGGCGTGCTGCACTTTATCGCCATCGCTTCGATACTCGCATGGCCGTTCGCCGCTTACCCGCGCTTCGCGCTGATCTTTGGCATCACCGTCGTTCTGGCCGGCATCACCTTTTCGCATTCGTTGTTCGATACCCGCGCACTCTCCCTGATCGGATTCGTCACCGAATTACCGCGCACCGAAGATTACGTACCACTCTTTCCATGGCTCGGCGTCGTGCTGATCGGCATCGGCGCCGCGCCGTCGCTACCGATCCGAAAAGCCATTCCCTCCTCGCCCTCCCCCACCGCACGGCTGCTCACCTGGATGGGACAACGCAGCCTGTGGGTTTACATGTTGCACCAGCCGATACTCATTGCCGTGTTGTGGTGTGTGTTGGCGATAGCGCGCTGATTTTTGAAACCCTCCCCTTGAAGGGGAGGGAGCTTCATGTTCTTCGCGGCTTCGCACCTCCGCGTGAGAAACAAACCCCCGCCGCCTTCGGCGGGCACCCCCTTTGGAAAGGGGGCTTTTCTTCTTCGCGTCTTCGCGCCTTCGCGTGAGGCCAAACGCTGGGATTCGCTACGCTCATCGCAGCCTATGGTTCTCCGCTCCGCGCAGAATGACGCTAATTTTTTTCGTGCCTTTCGTGTTTTTCGTGGTTAACAAGCTTTTTTTCTCCGTTTGGTGGTTAAAAGCTTTTTTTCCCGCGTCCTCGCGGCAGTGCAACTTCCCCTCACTGCAGAGCAAATACGTTTTT